>DATLGH010000085.1 GCA_035540635.1 Egibacteraceae bacterium
GGGCGGTGGGGGCCGCGGCCGTCGGCGGGCTCGCCGGGGTCGTCGGTCTTCCCGGAGCCCTCGCGCTGCTCGCGTTCCTGCCCGCCTCGGGGGCGGTCGTGGTCCGCGGCCTCGTCCGCGCGTAGCGCCGGTCCGGCGCGCGGGCGGCCGGCTCACGGCGTGCCGAACAGCCGGTCACCGAAGTCGCCGAGGCCGGGCACGATGAACCCGCGACCGTCGAGGCGGTCGTCGAGCGCCGCGGTGACGACACCGACGTCGGGATGCGCGTCGGCGAGGCGGCGCACCCCCTCGGGCGCGGCCACGACGCAGACGAGCCGCACGTCGGTTGCGCCGCGCTCCTTCAGCAGGGCGACCGCCGCCACCGCGGAGCCCCCCGTGGCCAGCATCGGATCGAGCAGGAGCACCGGCCGCCCGGCGAGGGCGGGGACCTTGAGGTAGTACGACGTCGGGAGCAGCGTCGCCTCGTCGCGTTCCAGGCCCGCATAGCCGACGGACACGTCGGGCAGCAGGTCGGTGACCGCATCGAGCAGCCCCAGGCCCGCGCGCAGGATCGGCACCGCCACGACCGGCGCCGCCATCACGCGCACCGCCGCCTCGGCGAGCGGCGTGGTGACCGTAGCGGGGCGCGTCGGCTGCGACCGCGTCGCCTCGAGGACGAGGACCGTGGCGAGCCGCCGTGCGAGGTGCCGGAACCGTTCGGGGGTGGTGGCGGCGTCGCGCAGTCCCGCGAGCAGGTGGTTCGCCAGCGGGTGCTCGACGACCGTGAGGCTGCTCACCGGGCGGATGCTAGCGGGACGTCCCGGCGCCGCGCCGGAGAACGGTGGCGGCCCCCGCGCCCGATGGACCGTACGATGACCGCGTGAGACGGGCGAAGATCGTCGCGACGCTGGGTCCGGCACTGGACGACCGCGACAAGCTGCGCGCGGCCGTGGAAGCCGGCATCGACGTCGCGCGGCTGAACTTCTCGCACGGCGACCACGCGACGCACGAGCGCAGGCTCGAGGCCGTGCGGGCGTTGTCGGCCCGGCTCGGACGCAACGTCGGCAGCCTCGCCGACCTGCAGGGGCCGAAGATCCGCCTCGGCGTGCTGCCCGACGAGGGCGTGCCCGTGGCGACGGGCTCCGAGGTGTTCCTCGTCCCGGGCGCCGAGACACTCGACGAGTACACGAGCGAGGGGCTCGCGGCCCTGCCGGTCGTATACAAGGCACTCGCCGAGGACGTCCTGCCCGGAGCGCTCGTGCTCATCGACGACGGGTACCTGCGGCTCGTCGTCTCCCGCGTCGAGGAGGGCGGGGTGTGGGCCCGGGTCGTGGCCGGCGGCGTGGCGCGCAGCCGCAAAGGCGTGAACCTGCCGGGCGTGGCGGTGTCGGCGCCGAGCATCACCGACAAGGACGTCGGCGACCTCGAGTTCGCCGTCGAGCTCGGCGTCGACTGGCTCGCGCTGTCGTTCGTCCGTCACCCCGACGACGTCGTGAAGGCCCGGGCCCGTGTGCACGAGGCCGGCGGCGAGTGCCCTATCGTCGCGAAGCTCGAGCGCCCGGAGGCCATCGAGCGGCTGCCGGAGGTCATGGCCGTCAGCGACGCGGTGATGGTCGCCCGCGGGGACCTCGGTGTCGAGATCGGTCCCGAGCAGGTACCGGCCATCCAGAAGAGGATCATCGCCGACGCCGGCGCGCAGATGAAGCCGGTGATCACCGCGACCGAGATGCTCGAGAGCATGGTGAACTCACCGCGTCCCACCCGCGCCGAGGCGAGCGACGTCGCGAACGCGGTCTTCGACGGCAGTGACGCGCTCATGCTGTCGGGCGAGACCGCGTCGGGCAGCTACCCCGTCGAGGCGGTCCGGACGATGGCCCGCATCATCGAGGTCGCCGAGCGCTCCCCCCATCTCGTCAACCCGTCGGCGCCGCCGCCGGAGGAGCTCGGGGTCGGCCGGGTTGTCGCCCGCGCCGCGGTCGAGGTCGCCCGGGACGTCCACGCCGCGGCGATCGTGTGCTACTCGATCTCGGGGCGTTCCATCCTGCGGGTGAGCAAGTACCGACCCGAGATGCCGTTGCTCGGCCTGACCCCGCAGGACCGCACGCGCCGGCGCACAGCGCTCATGTGGGGCACCGAGTCGGCCCTCGTGCCGATGAAGGGGTCGGGAGGAGACCTCACGACCGCCGCGGAGCGGGCGCTGCTCGAGGGCGGCTGGGCCTCCCAGGGCGACCGGGTCGTGATCGTCTCGGGCCGTCCGGGCGGTCATGGGGGCACGAACCGCATCATGGTCCACCGGGTCGGCGAGGAAGTGTGGGGATAGTCGCTCCCCCCGGCGCACGGGGATAGCGGGCGTGGCCCCCCGTCTCGTCGTGATCGGTGGGGACGCCGCCGGGATGTCGGCTGCGAGCCACGTGAACCGGGTTGTGCCCGAAGCCGAGGTGATCGTGGTCGAGCGGGGGCCGCACACCTCCTACTCGATGTGCGGCATCCCCTTCCTCGTCGGCGGGGTCGTCGGGGAGGGCCGTGACCTCGTCGTGCGCAGCCCGGAGCAGTTCCGCCGCGCCGGGGTCACCGTGCACACGCGCACCGAGGCCATCTCCGTCGACGCCGACGCCCGGCGGGTGCGCGTGCGCGACCTGGCGGCCGGGGCGGAGCGCGACGAGCCCTACGACCTGCTCCTCGTCGCCACCGGTGCGCGCCCGGTCGTCCCACCGGTCCCGGGGGCTCAGCGCTACGCCGAGGTCGTCCACACGCTCGCCGAGGGGGAGCGCCTGCGCGCCCGCCTCGACGCCATGGAGGGCGACGCGCGCACCGTCGTCGTCGTGGGAGCCGGCTACATCGGCCTGGAGCTCGCCGAGGCGCTCGTCACCCGCGGCCTCGACGCCACCCTCGTCGATGCGAACTCCCAGGTCATGGCGTCACTCGACGCCGACATGGCGAGACCGGTCGAGGAGGCGCTGCGCAGGTTCGGGGTCCACCTCGCCCTCGCGGAACGCCTCGAGGAGGTCCGCGGCGAAGGGCGCGCGTGCCGGGAGGTGGTCACGGACGGCGGCGCCTACGACGCCGACCTCGTCGTCGTCGCCGTGGGCGCGCGGCCCGCGGTCGACGTGGCCCGCACCGCCGGCTGCGCGGTCGGGGACAGCGGCGCGCTCCTGGTCGACCCGACGATGCGCACGAGCGTCGAGGGCATCTGGGCGGCGGGCGACTGCGTCGAGTCGACGCACCTCGTGAGCGGCGCCCCCGTCAACGTGCAGCTCGGCACCCACGCGAACAAGCAGGGCAGGATCGCGGGCCTGCACCTCGCTGCGGCGCTGCGTGGCGACGAGCCCCCGGCCGGCGCGGCCTTCCCCGGTGTGGTCGGCACGGCGGTGACGAAGATCTGTGACACCGAGGTGGCCCGCACGGGGCTGAACGAACGCGAGGCCCGCGACGCCGGCGTGGGCTACGCCGCCGTGCGGTTCACCGGCTCCGCACGGGCCGGCTACCTGCCCGACGCGGGTGAGGTGGCGGTGAAGATGCTCGCCGAGCGGGGCACGGGACGGGTCCTCGGCGCGCAGCTCGTCGGCACGGGCAACGTCGGCAAGCGCATCGACACGGCTGCCACGTGGTGCCAGCTCGGGGTAAGGGTGCAGCAGGCGCAGCTGCTCGACCTCGCTTACGCCCCGCCGTTCGGGGGAGTGTGGGACCTCCTCGCCGTCGGCGCCCGCAAGCTCGTCCGCGAGCTCGGCCTGTCACCGCAGCTGTAGCGGTCGAGCGATGCACCGTCTTCAGGGGTCGGCGAGGGACGGTGGGATCGCCCCCCGCAGGCGGCGCAGCAAGGAGACGAGGGTCGCGAGGTCGTCGTCGGACAGCTCCTCGAACAGCGCGTTGAGCTCGGCGTAGTGGGCGGGGAGGTGCCGCTCGAGCAGCGCGTTGCCCGCCGGGGTGAGGCTGACGATGACGCGGCGCCGGTCGTGCTCGTGCGGGCGCCGCGTCACGAGGCCCTTGCCCTCGAGCGTGTCGAGCAGGCCGGTGATGGACGGGCGGCTGACGAGCAGGCGCTCGGAGAGCTGGCAGGGCTCGAGCGTACGACCCGGCGTGTTGCGCAGCGCCATGAGGACGTTGAAGGCGCTCGGGGACAGGCCGAGGGGGCGCAGCTCGTCGGCCTGGGCGCTCACCGCAGCGCTGTAGCCTCGGAAGAGCCAGATGAGGGCCTGGACCGACAGTGGCCGGCAGTCGGGGTGGGTCTGCTCCTGCAGCGCGAGACGTTGAAGCTCGAGAGGGTGCGTGCCGGCGGCGGTTCGCTGACACGGTTGCCCCGGCACGGACTGGTCGCTCGGCCTCATCGTCCTCGCCTCTGCTCGGGGTCAAGGCTACCCGTGCGGCGCCGCCGCGGGGCGTCCGGCACCACCCGGGCGGCCAGCAGGTCGCTCTCGGGGATGCGCGCGAGGGAGCCGTCGCGGCGTTCCACGGCGAGCGTGCCGCCCTCCCATGCGCGCAGCATCCCCACCGTGTCGGTCGCGGACGGGTGCGCGTGGGTCCGGGCCCGGACGGTGACCCGCCGGCCGACGTCGTCGCGGCTGATGCGCACCTCGTAGCGCGGCCTCACGCTGCAGCGGCCGGGATGTCGGCGGCGGGACGCACCTGGAGCGAGGAGCCGACGGCGAGGACCATGTCCGCGGATGCGACGAGCGCGAGCGCGCGCTCGACGACCCCGGCGAACAGGTCCTGGCCGAAGCGCACGGTCGCCGACTTCACCAGCCCACGGCACCGTGGACAGGTCGGCTCGGTCTCACCGGCGTCGAGCTGGTCGAACGCCCAGCGGGTGCCCGCGGTGAAGCCCCACCCCGCCGGCCGCCGAGGCCCGAGTGGCCGCCACATGCGCTCGTCCCCCATGGGGCCAGGCTACGTCGGGCGCGGGCTGTCGGGTAGATGCGGGGGCAGGATCATGCGTCGCCCGGGACGTGCACGGTGGCTCCGGTTACCGGCCACGAGTCGGCGGAGGCCAGCCACACGATGACCTTCGCGATGGCCCGCGGGGGCACCCAGCGGGCGTGGTCGGCGCTGGGCATGGCGGTGCGGTTCGCGGGCGTGTCGATGACCTTGGGGATGACCGCGTTGGCGGTCCGCCCGCTGCCGCGCAGCTCGGTGGCGAGCGTGCGTACGAGTGCGAGCACGCCCGCCTTCGCCGCGGTGTACGCCGCCTGACCGGGAGCGGGGTGGTCAACCGTCTGCGACCCGACGAGCACCACCCGGCCACCGGCCGCGCCCATGTGCCGCAGCCCCTCCCGCGCGACGACCGTCGCGGTGCGCAGGTTGAGCAGGAGCTGGCGGTCGAGGACGGTGATGTCGTCGAGGTCCTCGACGTTCGTCCCGCCCTCCCAGCCCCCGACGGTCGAGCACGCCATCCAGAGCGGACCCCAGACCGCCTCGAGGACGTCGAGCAGCGCGGCGACCTGGTCGGGGTCGGCGACGTCGCACCGCGAGAGCCGCAGGCGCCCCTCGTCCAGCGCCTCGGCGTGGAGGTCGCGCAGCCGCGCGGCCTGCGCCTCGTCGATCCACGGCACGCACACCCGCTCGCCCCGCTCGAGCAGCAGCCCGACGAGGGCGCTGCCGAGCGCACCCGTCCCTCCGGCGACGAGGTTCGTCACGGGCCGCTCGTGGTCTGCCGGGCGTTGCATCGGACACCTCCGTCGGGTCGTCCGGTGACCCTACCCGTCGTGGTGCGGTTTCCCGGGCCCCCAGCTCGGTACATCCTTCTGCGTGACCGACACAACGCTGACCCTCATCGCCCATGCCGGGACGCACGTGGGCAAGGTGCGCTCCGGCAACGAAGACGCCTACCACTGCGGCGAACGGCTGTTCGTCGTCGCCGACGGCCTCGGCGGCCACGCCGCGGGGGAGGTCGCCTCCGCGCTCGCCGTGGAGGAGCTCGCGGGGCTCGAGCCCCGCGACTTCTCCACCGTGGAGGAGGTCCAGGAGGCCCTTGCCGAGGCCATCCGCGCCGGCAACCGGCGGGTGCACGCGGAGGCCGAGGCGGACGCGCGCCGCGCCGGGATGGGCACGACGCTGACCGCCGCGGCGGTCATGGGCGAGCGGCTGGCCCTCGCCCACGTCGGCGACAGCCGCGCCTACCTGCTGCGAGGAGGCGCCCTCCAGCAGCTCACCACCGACCACACCGCCGCGCAGGAGGCGGTCGACGCCGGGTACCTCACTCCCGAGCAGGCGGCCACCCGGCCGGAGCGGCACATGCTCGCCCGTGCGGTCGGGCTCGCGCTCGACGTGGCCGTCGACACGCCCGAGCCGGTCGGTCTCGCACCCGGCGACCGCGTGCTGCTCTGCTCCGACGGGCTCGTCGACCCGTTGACCGACCAGGCCATCGCCACCATCCTCGAGGAGCATCCCGACCCCCGGGAGGCCTGCGAGGGGCTCGTGCAGGCGGCCCTCGACGGCGGCGGGCCTGACAACGTCACCGTCGTCGTCGTGCGCATCGACGGCTCCTGAGCCCCCGAGGCGTACCCTGCGGCTCTCATGGAACCGGTCCGGCCCGACTACGGCGGCGCGTGGGTCGGCGCGCTCCTTCCCTGGCTGCTCGGCGGCTCTGCGCCGCCGTGGCTGCCCGCCGCGGCCAGAGACGCGGAGCGCGTGGTCCTGCTCGTCCTCGACGGGCTCGGCCAGCACGCCCTGGACCGGTACGGCGACCGGCTGCCCGAGCTGTCGGCCATGGCCGGCACGACCCTCACCACGGTCGCCCCGTCGACGACCGCCGCGGCGCTCACCTCCATCACCACGGGACTGCCGCCCGCGGGGCACGGCGTGGTCGGTTACCGCATGCGGGTCGCTGGGGAGGTCCTCAACGTCCTCGGCTGGCAGACGACGGGTCGCCACCGCGGCCCGGACCCGGCGGTGGTGCAGCCGCAACATCCCTTCGGCGGGTGTGACGTGCCGGTCGTCACGCGGGAGGAGTTCCGGACATCCGGCTTCACCGCGGCGCACCTGCGCGACGTCCCGTTCGTGGGCTGGCGGGTGCCCTCCACGCTCGTCGAGCACGTCCGGCGCCTGAGCGCGGAACGGCGCCTGGTCTACGCCTACTACGACGGGGTCGACAAGGTCGCCCACGAGTTCGGCCTGACCACCGGCTTCTTCACCGCCGAGCTGGCGGCGGCCGACCGGCTCGTCGGCGAGCTGCGCGACGTGCTCCCGCCCGAGGCGGCGCTCGTCGTCACGGCCGACCACGGACAGCTCGACGTGGGACCCGACGACGTCGTGGGACTCGACGCACTCGACGGAGCCGTCGCCGCCTACTCGGGCGAGAGCCGCTTCCGGTCGCTGCACGCCCGCACCGGCGCGGCAGGTGACCTCCTCGCCGCCGCGAGGGAGCACTTCGGTGACTGCGCGTGGGTGTTCGCCCGCGACCAGCTCTTCGACGAGGGCTGGCTCGGTCCCGGCGCGACGGCAACGGTCCGCGGGCGCATGGGTGACGTCGTGCTCGCCGCCCATGACGGCGTCGCGTTCGCCGATCCCGGCGAGGACCGCGAGAACGCGCTGCTCGGCCGTCACGGCAGCCTGACACCCGACGAGATGATCGTGCCGCTGCTGTCAGCGCCCGGCCGCGCCTGACGCGTCGGGCCCCTTTGGGGGCGCTACCTCACGCGCGTCAGGCCGGTGAGCCGCTCGGCGCCGGTGTAGACGTTCATCGTCGTCCCGCGCACGAATCCGGCGAGGGTCATGCCCGCCTCCCCGGCGAGATCGACCGCGAGGCTCGACGGCGCGGAGACGGCGGCGAGCACCGGCACGCCGGCGACGAGGGCCTTCTGGGCGATCTCGAACGCGACCCGCCCTGACACGAGGAGCAGGTGGCCGGAGAGCGGCAGCCGCTCCGACATGGCTGCCCAGCCGACGAGCTTGTCGACGGCGTTGTGGCGGCCGACGTCCTCCCGCAGGCACACGAGCTCGCCGTCGGAGGTGAAGAGGCCCGCGGCGTGCAGGCCCCCGGTGCGGTCGAACACCCGCTGGGCGGCGCGCAGGCGGTCGGGCAGGGCGGCGAGCGTGGAGGCGGACACCCGCACCCCGTCATCGCCGACCGCACCGGTGTCCTTGCGCACCGCCGCGATGCTCGCCGTCCCGCAGATGCCGCACGACGAGCTGGTGTAGACGTGGCGGCGGAGGTCCGCCGGGACGGGGGCCGCGGAGCGCAGAGCGACCTCGACGACGTTGAAGTCGCCCGTGTAGGGACCCGGCTCGCCCGCGCAGTAGCGGATCGTCGCGACGTCGCCGGCGGCGTCGACGATGCCCTCGGTGAGGCAGAAGCCGAGGGCGAGCTCGAAGTCGTTGCCGGGGGTGCGCATCGTCACCGCGACCGCGTCGCCGTTGACGCGGACCTCCATGGGCTCCTCGGCGACGAGCTGGTCGCTGCTCGGGCGGGCGCTGCCCCCGGTGACCCGCAGGATGCGGCGCCTTGCGATCACCCGGTTACTCACCGGTGAGCGCCTCCACGGCGACGATCAACGCCCGCACGTGGGCCGCGCGCGTCGCCGGATCGGCCTCGCCCGCGAGCGCGAGCCCGGCGGTGTAGGCGCTCAGCGGCGCGAGGCGGCGCTCGACGGTGTGCGCGACGACGCGCGCGAGGTCGAGCACGGCGTCGACCTCGGCGGGTGAGATCGCCTTGGTGCCGGCCTCCGCGGCGAGCCGGGTCAGGAAAGCTTCCCCGTCCAATGACGCGACCTCCGATCCTCGAGCACGGCATCGTAGCCGCCGGCGGCGCACCTCACCGTGGCGGACCCCAGCTCCGCCGCTGTGCCGCCGTCAGCGCGACAGCCGGGGCGACCGGCCCCTCGGCGCGCCGATCATGGGCCCCTCGCCGGAGGGGTCGATGACGCCGGCCTCGCTCCACGCGTAGCGGCCCTCGAGAACGCGGTCGGCCGCCGCGGCGTTGCGTGCGTCGTCGTTGCGCCAGAGGGCACGGAACAGCGTGTCGGCCCGTCGCCGCGCCTGGCGGCAGAACAGGTCGGCGAGCTCGACCGCGCTTTCCCCCTCGACGGGGTCGTCCTCGACGAGCATCTGCGCACGCACGCAGGCGGCGCTCATCGCGTACAGCTCGGCGCCGATGTCGACGATGCGCCCGAGGAAGCCCTGCTTGCGCTCCAGGCGCGCCTGCCAGCGGCTCATGCCGTAGAAGGTGGAGCGGGCGAGCTTGCGCGACGCCCGCTCGACGAAGCGCAGATGCCCGGCCAGCTGACCGAACTCCGCGTAGGCGCCGGGCACCGCTGCCTTTCCCGCGACGAGCTGTGGGAGCCACCTGCCGTAGAAGGCGCCGGCCTTCGCCGCCGCACGGGCCTTGCCGCGGACTCCGACGTCGGGGTCGACGAGATCGCCGGCGACCGACAGGTGCGCGTCGACGGCCTCCCGGGCGATGAGCAGGTGCATGATCTCGCTCGACCCCTCGAAGATGCGGTTGATGCGCATGTCCCGCAGGACCTGCTCGGCGGGCACCGGTTTCTCGCCCCGCGCGGCGAGCGACGCCGCCGTCTCGAACCCCCGGCCGCCGCGGATCTGCACGAGCTCGTCGGCCACGAGCCATCCCATCTCGGAGTTGTAGAGCTTCGCGAGGGCCGCCTCGATGCGGATGTCGTTGCGCTCCTGGTCGGCGAGCTCGGCGGACAGCTCCACGACCGCCTCCATGGCGAACGCGGTGGCGGCGATGAAGGCGATCTTGTGGGCGACGGCCTCGTGCTTGCCGATCGGCTGGCCCCACTGGACGCGCTCGTTGCTCCACTCGCGGGCGATCTTCAGGCACCACTTGCCGGTCGCGGCGTTCACCGCCGGCAGGCTGAGGCGCCCGGTGTTCAACGTCGCGAGCGCGACCCGCAGCCCGCGGCCCTCGTCACCGACGACGTTCGCGGCAGGGACGAAGACGTCGTCGAACCTCGTGACCCCGTTCTCGATGCCGCGCAGGCCCATGAACGCGTTGCGGTGCTCGACGGTGATGCCCGGCGAGTCGGCCTCGACGATGAACGTGGTGATCCCGCCCCGGCGGCCCTCGGAGGGGGGCACGACCGCCATGACGACGAGGAGGTCGGCGATGACGCCGTTCGTCGTCCAGAGCTTCACGCCGTTCAACCGGTACCCCGACCCGTCCTCGGCGGGTGTGGCGGTCGTGCGCATCCGGGCCGGGTCGCTGCCGACGTCGGGCTCGGTGAGCAGGAAGGCGCTGATCTCGTCACGCGCCACCCGGGGCAGGTAGGCGCGCTTCTGCTCTTCCGTGCCGAAGAGCTTGAGCGGTTGGGGCACGCCGATGGACTGGTGGGCGCTGAGCAGCGTCGCGATCGCCGAGTGGCAGGAGCCGGCGAGCTGGAGGGCGCGGTTGTAGTACAGCGTCGACAGGCCGAGGCCGCCGTAGCGCTCGTCGATCTTCATGCCGAGGGCGCCGAGGTCGGCGAGCCCCTTCACGACCCCGTCGGGGATCTTGGCGTCTCGCTCGATCTGCAGCGGGTCGACCTCCGTCTCGAGGAACGCGCGGAGCTCGGTGAGAAACGCCTCCCCCTTGCGCGCCTGCTCGGGGGTCTGGCGCGGGTGCGGGTGGATGAGGTCGAGGCGGAAGCGACCGAGGAACAGCTCCTTGCCGAAGCTCGGCTTGCGCCACTCGGCCTCGCGTGCGGCCTCCGCCACGGCGCGGGACTGGCGTGCGTCGACCTGCCTGATGCTCATGTCGGGGACTCCTGTCGGTGAGACACCGGTGTACCCGCTCGCCGCCGTTCCCTTGTCACGGTGCGAGGCGCTCGACCCGCCAGGTCGCGGGCCCGGTGCTCGCGTAGCGCAGTCGGTCGTGGAGGCGGTCGGGGCGGCCCTGCCACAGCTCCACCTCGTCGAGGCGGACGCGGTAGCCGCCCCAGTGTGGCGGCCGGGGGAGTCCTGCGGGGTGGCGTGCGGCGACCTCGGCCACCCGGCGGGTGAGCTCGTCGCGGTCGGCGACGACCGCGCTCTGCGGGGAGGCCCAGGCGCTCAGGCGGCTGCCGGGCGGACGGGTCGCGAAGTAGGCGTCGGACTCCTCCGCGGTCGTGCGCGCCACGGCGCCGGTGATGCGCACCTGCCGCGCGAGCGCCACCCAGAGCAGCACGAGCGCGGCGCGCGGGTTGGCTTCGAGGTCGCGCGCCTTCGCCGACGCGTAGTTCGTGAAGAAGACCGCGCCCCGCCCGTCGAGGCCCTTCAGCAGCACCGTGCGGGCCGACGGGCGGCCGTGCGCGTCCGCGGTCGCGAGCGTCATCGCCGTCGGCTCCGCCACGTCTGCGGCGATCGCCGCCTGCAGCCAGCGCCGCAGCTGGACTACGGGGTCGGGATGCACGTCGCTGACGTCGAGGCCGGCCATGGCTGCAGGGTGCCAGATCCCGCTGCCGTAGCATTCGGCCATGTCCCTGCGGCCGCCGCCCGACGTCGTGTCGTGCCTGTCGCATCTGGAGGGCGCGCTGTCCGGCGCGGTGTACCCGGCCGACGAGCTGCGTGGGCTCGACCCGGCCGACGGGCGGCCGCTGCTTGCCCGCTACGACCTCGCCGCCGCCGGCCGCACCGTGACCGCGGAGGCGGTGGCGGGTCGCCGCGCCGGCGGGCTGTGGCGCTGGTGGGAGCTGCTGCCGGTGCGCGACCCCACGCACGCCCTGCACCTCGGTGAGGGCGGCACCCCCCTGCTGGTGGCGCCACGCCTCGGGGAGGCGCTCGGTGTGCCGGGGCTGCGCGTCAAGGCCGAGGGCGCCAACCCGACCGGCTCGTTCAAGGCCCGCGGCATGGCGGTGGCCGTGTCCCGCGCGGCCGAGCTCGGCGCCCGGTCGCTCGTCGCCCCGTCGGCCGGCAACGCCGGTGGGGCGCTTGCGGCCTACGGCGCGGCGGCTGCTCTGCCGGTGACGGTGCTCATGCCCGCCGACGTGCCCGCGGCCAACCGCGACGAGGCGCTCGCGTGCGGCGCCAGGGTGATCCTCGTCGAGGGGCTCATCAGTGACTGCGGGCGCCTCGCGGGGCGCCTGGCCGCCCGCACCGGCGCGTTCGACCTGTCCACGCTGAAGGAGCCCTACCGGGTCGAGGGCAAGAAGACGATGGGCTTCGAGCTCGCCGAGCAGAGCGCCTGGCGGCTGCCCGACGTGGTCGTGTACCCGACCGGTGGGGGCACGGGGCTGATCGGCATGTGGAAGGCGTTCCAGGAGCTCGAGGCGCTCGGACTCGTCGGCCCCCGGCGCCCCCGCATGGTCAGCGTGCAGGCCGCCGGTTGCGCGCCCCTGGCGCGCGCGTTCGCGGCGGGGGAGCGGTTCGCCGCGCCGTGGGACGGCGAGGCGGCGACCCGCGCCGGCGGGCTACGCGTTCCCGCCACCCTCGGCGACTTTCTCGTCCTCGGGGCGGTGTGGGCGTCGGGGGGGACGGCCCTGGCCGTGCCCGAGGACGGCATCGACGAGCTTCAGGTGCTGGCCGGGCGCCGCGGAGCCGGCTACGTCGGTCCCGAGACGGCCGCGGCCCTGGCCGGCGTGCGGCTCCTCGCCGAGCGCGGCGAGCTGGAGGCGGACGAGGACGTCGTGGTGTTCGACACCGGGGTGGGCCACAAGTGCCCCGCGCCGGGCCTGCCGCGCCCGCCCGTCGTTGACCCCGGCGTGGACGAGGACCGCCTCGTCGCGCTCGCCGGCTGAGCTACAGGCGCCCGAGGAGCTCCTGGGGGTCGTCGACGACCGCGTCGGCGCCGGCCGACAGCAGGCGGTCGTCACCGAAGCCGCCGCAGCGCACGGCGAGCGTGCGGATGCCCACCCGCCGGGCGGCCTCCGCGTCCCAGGGGCTGTCGCCGACGAGGGTGGCGTCCTCGGGCTCCACGTCGAGCTCGGCGCAGGTCGCCAGAAGCAGGTCGGGGGCCGGCTTGGCGGCGCCGACGTCGTCGGCGTCGGCGCTCGCGAGGTCGCTGCGGCCGAGCGCGTCGAGCAGCGCCTCCCGGACGTCGGACTCGGCGGACGTCGCGATGCGGAACGACACCTTGCGGCGCTCGAGGTCGTCGACGAGGGCCGCGGCGCCCCGGGTCGGACGCAGCTCCTCGGCACGGTCGAGGAAGCGGCGGCGGTGGTCGTCGGACAGCTCCTCGGCGTCGTCGACGTGACGGCCGAGCAGCCACGGCACGAGCACCTTGCCGCCCATGCCGATGGCCGCGTGGATGCGCCACAGCGCCACCTCGTAGCCGCGCGCCTGGAACGCCTCGCTCCACGCGACGACGTGCTGGTACACCGAGTCCACGAGCGTGCCGTCGAGGTCGAGCAGCACGCCAGGCCTGTACGCGTCGTAGTCCATAGTGCTAGGCGATGCCCCCGGCCACCGGGCTTCAACCCCGCGACGGCCATTTCCGGCGGACCGCCGGGCGGATCGACCTCGCCGGAGGTGGGAGGTGGGCCGGGGCCACCTCGCCGGCGGAGTCGTTAGGCTCCCCGCTGCCATGGGCATCGACCCGCACCTGCGTGCCGCCGCCGAGGCGTGGATGGCCGACGACCCGGACCCGGCGACGCGGGCGGAGGTCGCGGACCTCCTCGCGGGCGGCGACGCCGCCGGGCTCGCCGCGCGCTTCGCCGCGCCGCTGACCTTCGGCACCGCGGGCATCCGTGGGCCGCTCGGGGCCGGGCCGGCGCGGATGAACCGGGCGGTCGTGCGGCGGGTGACTGCCGGCCTCGCCGTATGGCTGCGTGGGCGGGGCGCGGACGGTCCGGTGGTGCTCGGCCGCGACGCCCGGCACGGCTCGGCGGCTTTCGCCCACGAGACCGCGGCGGTCCTCGCGGGCGCCGGCATGGCGGTGCGCCGCTTCGCCGAGCCGGTCCCGACACCGCTCGTGGCGTACGCCGTGCGGGCGCTCGGGGCGCCGGCCGGCGTGCAGATCACTGCCAGCCACAACCCCGCCGGCGACAACGGCTACAAGGTCTACGTCGCGGGGGGCTTGCAGCTCGCCCCGCCCGACGACGCCGCGGTCGCCGCGGCGATCAGTGCGGTCGGGCCGCTCGCCGAGGTGCCGGTCGCCGCGGCCGTCGATCCCCGCATCACCGGCGTGCCGGCGTCGGTGCGGGCCGACTACCTCGAGGCGGTCTGCGCCGTCGCGGGCTCCGCCGTGGAGCCGGGGCGCCTCCGGGTGGTCGTCACCCCCCTGCACGGCGTGGCGGGGGACCTCCTCCTCGGCGCACTCGCCGGGGCGGGGTTCACCGACGTCGTCGCGGTGACCGACCAGCTCGTCCCCGACCCCGACTTCCCGACCGTCTCCCGGCCCAACCCCGAGGAGCCCGGCGCGCTCGACCTCGCCCGCGCCCTCGCCGCCGAGCACGACGCGGACCTCGTGCTCGCCACCGACCCCGACGGCGACCGCATCGCCGTCGCGACGCCCGACGAGGGCTGGCGCATGCTGTCCGGCGACGAGGTCGGCTGCCTGCTCGGCGAGCACCTGCTCGTCCGCGACGCGCACCTGCCGGGCCGCCCGCTCGTCGCGACGACGGTCGTTTCGGCGCGGCTGCTGTCGCGCATCGCCGCCGCTCACGGGGCGGCATACGCCGAGACGCTCACGGGCTTCAAGTGGCTCGCGCCTCTCGCCGAGCGTGCCGGGGCGGCGGGGCAGCGCTTCGTGCTCGCCTACGAGCAGGCCCTCGGCGTCATGGTCGGCGACGCGGTCCGCGACAAGGACGGCATCGGGGCCGGCCTGCTGTTCGCGACGTTCGCCGCGGGCCTGAAGGCGTCGGGCGCGACCGTCGCCGACGCGCTGGACCACCTCGCCCGCCGCCACGGGGTCCACGTGACCGTCGGGCGTTCCCTGCAGGTCCGCGCGGACCCGCTCGACGGCCTGCGGCGCGACCCGCCCCGCGCCGTCGCCGGCATCACGGTGGCGGCGGTGGCGGACCACGCTGCCGCCGTGCGCCGTCACGCCGACGGGACGAGCGAGCCGCTCACGACGCCCCCCACCGACCTCGTGGCCCTCACCCTCGCCGACGGCTCGCGCTGCCTCGCCCGCCCGAGCGGCACGGAACCCCTGCTCAAGTGCTACGTCGAGGTTGTCGAGCCGGTCACCGGTGGGCAGGTTGCCGCGGCGCGGGCGCGGGCGGGCAAACGTGCCGCCGCTCTCGCCGACGCGTTCGCCGGCATGTTGGCGGGCTGACCCGTGTAGCTCACAGAGGTAGAGGCACCGCGTGCTCCATGCCGTCGAGCACGCGCACCCGCACCCTGCAGTCCTGCAGGAACCGGCGGGTGGTCTCCCAGCCGTCGTAGCGGCCGCCCGCGGCGACGATCTCGGCGATGCCGGAGTTGGCGATGAGCTTCGCGCACGCGAAGCACGGCGCCGCGGTGCAGTACAGGGTCGCGCCGTCGCGCTCGTCGGGGGTGGCGAACAGCAGCGCGTTCGCCTCGGCGTGGATCGCGACGCAGTTGTCGTAGGGCTCGCACATCGCCGCGTCGGTGCCCGCGCGCGGGCAGGCCCCGGCGTCGCAGTGACCGTAGCCCGAAGGCGGGCCGTTGTAGCCGGTGGACTGGATGCGCCGGTTGCGGGTGATCACCGCACCGACACGGCGGCGGGCGCAGTTCGAGCGCGTCGCCGCGGCGGCGGCAAGACCGAGGAAGTACTCGTCCCACGACTGCCGTTCCTGGTGTGGGCCGGGCGTCAAGCGGTCGGGCACGAGCGGGCCTTTCGCGTCGGCGTCGGCGGGCCCGGGGAAGCGCGGCGATGGCCGCGGGCTGGCCGGGAGCGTACGCCCGGGGGCCGCCGGCGTCGAGGGCGGACCCGGCTACCCCGCGCCGAAGCAGACGAAGCCCGCCGCGGCGACGTCGTCGCCGGAAGCGCACTCCGCCGCCTGCGCACGCGCGAGCGCTGCCGCGGGGGGCAGGCCGCCGCGCAGGTGATCGTGCAGGCCCACCATGAGCCGGCGGGTCGCGGCGTCGGGCACGGCCGCGACGCTCGCGACGAGGGTGCGCGTGCCGAGCGCGAACAGGGTGGCTGCGAGCCCCATGAGCTCGTCGCCGGCCTGCACCGCGGACAGGCCGGACTCGCACGCTGAGAGCAGGAACAGCGGCGGCGTCTGCTGCCGGCGCTCGAGGTCGAAGACGGTGAGGGGCCCGTCGGCCAGCTCGAGGCAGGAGAACAGCGGGTTGTCCGAGCGGAACCGGCCGTGGCACGCGAGGTGAACGCAGCTCGCGCCCTCGAGGGCGGCCGAGACCGCACCGACGGTCGCGTCGTCGCCCAGCAGCGCCACCGCGCCCGTGTAGTGCGCGCGCAGCGCGCGCACCTCGTCGATCGCATGCGGGGGCGTCGCGCAGCCGACGAGGACGACGCGGCCCGCGTCGGGGGGCGCGTGCGGCTGCGCTGCGGCGCGGCACCACAGCTGGGCGGAGGGGACGACGCTGACGGGTCTGGCGCGGCAGGACGGCAGGAACGCCCACGGCACCGCGTGCAGTGCGCCGGTCGGCACGATGACCAGCGGATGCTCGGTGAGGAGATCCCGCACCGGGGCGATCAGGAGGTCGTCGAGCGCCTGTGCGGACGCGGCCGCCGAGGCGCGGGCTGCGGCGAGCGCGGCGGGGGGTCCCTGCGGCAACGTCAGGCGGCGGAGCGAGAACTGGAGGCGCTCGAGCTCGGTGACGGCGCGGCGGTGCGACCCGAGCCTGCGCAGACGCAGACGGCCGTCGGCGACGACCACCGCGTGGAGGTCGTCGTCGAGGCGCACCATCTCGAGCAGCGCGCGCTCGGCGAGGCAGGCCCGCAACGCGTCGACGGGCAGGCCACCGGTCTCGTCCTCCCCCTGGCCCCGCGCGTGGCGGCTGCGCTGCTGGATCGACCGTTCGAGGCGCGCCTGCCGGCGCAGCAGGGCGGTCGTCGCCTCGCCGGCGAGCGCCGCCTGTCCGATCGCGGCGACCGTCTCGCGCAGGGCGACGAGGTCGGCGGTGAGCGCCTCGTCGTCGGGTGGCCGCACGGGCCGCAGGGACAGCGCGCCGGCGCGCCAGCGCTCCGCCCACCGCAGGACCCGCTCGGCGTCGCCGGACTCGATGGCAAGGCGCGTGCCGAGGCGGGCGAGCTGACCGACGTGGCCGGAGACGTGGGCGCGGAGCTCCGTCGCGCCCAGCGTGGCCCGGTGCCGGTCGAGCGCGCGCATCCCCGCCCGCAGGGCCGCGTCGGCGCCGCGCCGGTTGCGGTGTGCGAGGCGCAGGAGCGCCTCCGCGTGCCAGGCGCGTGCGCGCAGCTCCACAGGGCCCCGAAAACGCGCCTGCCGGTGGGAGACGAGCTCGCGCTCGGCGGCCTGCGGGTCGCCGAGCTCCAGGGCGGTGCGTGCCGCCATGAGCCTGGCGTCCACGGACGCCGTCGCCCAGCCCGCGGCCTCGAGGTCCCGCCCGTTGCGGCTGGCCTCCTCCATGAGGGCGCGCGACCGCGGGCCGGTCTGCCAACGCGCCCGCAGCAGCACGTAGGCGGCGAGGACCGCCCACGGCTGGCGGCCCTGGGCCAGGAAGCTCGAGCGGGCCTCCTCCGCGATCCGCTGCGCGGCTTCCGGCTCCCCGAGCAGGAGCTTCACGTCGGCGAGGGTCAGCCGGGCCTCGGCGACGTCGGAGTCCATGCCGGCGCGAGCGAGCTCGGCCACCGCCCGGGTGGCGAGCTGGTCGGCCTCGGTGAGCAGGCGTGCGGAGAGGAGGAGCTCGCACCGGTCCGCCTCGCCCAGCCACGAGACGATCCCCAGCTGCCGAAGTTGTTCTGCGGCCAGGTCGTAGGACCGCAGAGCCGCGGGCACGTCGCCGCGCCGCGCGGCGACGAAACCGAGGTTGTGCCGCACCTGGGCGGCAGCGAGCGCCTGCCCCGTCTGCCGGTGGAGGCGCTCGGCGCGGAGCAGGTCGCGCTCGGCCGCGGCGAACTGACGCCGGTAGGTATGGAGCACGCCCCGGTTGCTGAGCAGGCGGGCCTCCCACAGCCGGTCGCCGGCGCGGCGCAGCGCGGGAAGCGCGCGGTCGTAGGTGGCCAGCGCCGCGTCGAGGAGGCCGAGCCGCTGCAGGACGAGCCCCCTGCGCATCTGCAGCCGCGCGCCGTCCGCGCCGTGCAGGACGGCGTCCGCGAGGGCGAGCTCGCGCAGGGCCGCCTCGGCGTCTCCCCGGCTCACGAGCAGGAAGCACAGGCTCATCCGGGCCTGCGCCGCACGGGTCGCAAGGCCGGCCGCCTCCGCGGTGGCGACGGCCTGCTGGAGCAGGGTGGCGGCCCCGTCGAGGTCCAGGCGCTCCTTCGCGGCAAGGCCGAGGGTCTCCTGTGCGAGGGATCGCGGGTAGGCGTCGCCGCCGGCCAGGTCGAGGATGCGACGCGCCCGTTCCTCGGCGTCCGCAGGGTCGTCCTGCGCGAGCTCGAGGAGGCGCTCCGCCTCCTCGGCCAGCGAGATGCTCCTCGCCGCCGCACCAACTGCCTGCACGCGCATCACCCCCCAGCCCCGTACGGGCGGTTGCAGCATATCGTCCAAGATGCAACTCTTCGGCCCCGGCGCGGGGCGGCCTGCATGAACAACGAGGTTTTCGCAGGCGAACGTATCAAGGAGCCGGAGCCGGGACTCTCCCTGGCGAGCGGGTGCCCCGCCCTGCGGGCCCCGTGAACCTGGCGAGCGCGTCCCGGCTCGAAATCGATGGGAGGGGAGCCCGTGTCCGAGATCGACGAGGAGCGTGTCGAACAGGCGATCCGCGTGCTGAGCAGGGTGCGGCGCAACTGGATGCGTCGGCCGGGCGTGTCGGCGGTCGACGTCGGCTTCCCCATCGAGGACGGCCGGCTGCGGGAGGACGAGATCGCGCTCCGTGCCCACGTCGTACGGAAGCTGCCGGCGCAGGAGGTGCCGGAGAACCAGGTCTTCCCGGAGACCGAAGGCGGGTTCACCGTCGACGTCCTCGAGGTGGACTACGAGGTGTCCGCCGCACCGTCGGCGACGAACGCAGGCGCCGCGACGGGCGGCGGGGATCCCGACGGGGGGGCGGAGCGCCTCGACCCGCGGCGTCTGCAGCGCCTGTCGCCTCTCGTCGGCGGGGTGAGCGTCGGCAACCCCCGGATAGCCGCGGGCACGCTCGGCGCGGTCGTGTGGGACCGCAGCGACGGCTCGCCGCACATCCTCAGCAACTGGCACGTGCTGGCCGGCAACGACGCGTCCGCGCAGGCCGGCGGATGCGCGCCGTCGCGCAGCGCCGGCCAGCCGTACTACCAGGCGGCCGGCGGCGCCTCGCCACAGGCGCTGGGCTCGCTGGAGCCCTACTACCAGCTGCTCGCCTCGCTGCAGCCCTACTACCAGTCGCTGGCCGCGCTGGAGCCCTACTACCAGTCGCTGGCTACGCTGGAGCCCTACTACCAGCTGCTCGCCGCCTTCGAGCCCTACTACCAGTCGGCAAGCGACGGCCAGCCCTTCCCCCAGGCTGCGGGGGTCGGCGAGCCGATCTGCCAGCCGGGGCGCTTCGACGGCGGCACGTCGGCCGACGTCGTCGCCCACCTCGCTCGCGGTCGGCTCGACCGCTTCATGGACGCAGCCGTCGCGCGTCTGACGGGACGCCGCGCGTACAGCCCGTCCGTCCTCGGGGTCGGGATGGTCACCGGGCACACCCCGCCTCGCCTCGGCATGCGGGTGATGAAGTCCGGCCGCAGCAGCGGGGTCACCCACGGCCGCATCGACGGGGTGAGCCTGTCGACGACGATCACCTGGGGCAGCGAGAAGCACTACTTCGAGGACCAGGTCCACATCGTGCCGCTCCACCCGTGGCCGCAGCCCGACAAGGATTTCGAGGAGGTCTCCGAGGGGGGCGACTCGGGCGCCGTGTGGTTGGAGGAGGCGACGAAGCGCGCGGTCGGCCTGCACTTCGCCGGCGACGTCGGCGGCGTGGCCGAGAACGAGCACGCGCTCGCCAACCCGATGCCCCGCGTGGCCGAGGCCCTGAACGTCTCGTTCGCGCCGGACCCGAGCGTCCTCGCGCAGGCCGGCCCCGCCGATCCCGACGGGCGCGTGCTCCGACTCCTTCGCAGCCTGGGCGGCGCGCGGCCCGGCAACGACCTGTCCGGGCTCGTGAAGGCGGTCACCGGCACGGGGTCGCGGCACGGGGCCGACGGCGCCGGGCTTTCGACGAGCGACCTGGAGGCCCTTCGCGCGGTGATCGACGCGGTGCTCGGTTCGTTGAAGCGCTAGAGGTTGCCGCGCGCGGCCTGCTCGCGCTCGATCGCCTCGAACAGCGCCTTGAAGTTGCCGACTCCGAACCCGCGCGAGCCGTGCCGTTCGATGATCTCGAAGAAGACCGTCGGGCGGTCCTGCACCGGCTTGGTGAACAGCTGGAGCAGGTAGCCCTCGTCGTCGGCGTCGACGAGCACGCCGTGCTCGGCGAGGGCGTCGAGGTCCTCGTCGATCCGTGACCAGTCGAGCCGTTCGCGCAGGGCGGCGTAGTAGGCGTCGGGCACCCGGAGGAAGTCCACACCGCTCGCGCGCAGGCGCGAGACCGTCGCGACGACGTCGTCGGTGGCGAGGGCGAGGTGCTGGACGCCCGGCGAGCCGTAGGCCTCGAGGTACTCGTCGATCTGCGACTTCCTGCGGCCGGGAGCCGGCTCGTTGATCGGCAGCTTCACCCGCCCCTCGCCGTCCCAGAGGACCTTGCTCATGAGGGCGGTGTACTCGGTGGAGATCGCCTCGTCGTCGAAGTGCACGAGCTGGGAGAAGCCCATGACCTGCTCGTAGAACCGCGCCCAGTGGGTCATGCGGCCGAGCTCGACGTTGGCCACGACGTGGTCGATGTGGCGCAGCCCCGCACCCGCGCCCGGCGGCCCGTCCAGCGCCTCGTAGCCGGGCATGAACGGCCCTGAGTAGTTCGAACGGTCGACGAACGAGTGGATCGTGTCGCCGTAGGCGCGGATCGCCGCGACGACGACCTTGCCCCGCTCGTCCTCGCGCACCTCGGGGGGAAGGTGCGGCTCGGCTCCCCGCGCGACCGCGCTCGCGAACGCCGCGTCGGCGTCGGGCACGGCGAAGGCGACGTCACGCACCCCGTCGCCGTGCGCGCGCTGGTGGACGACGGCCTCATGGTCGGGGCGCAGGCCCGCGGTGAGCACGAAGCGGATGTCGCCCTGCCCGAGCACGTAGGAGGCGCGGTCGCGCACGCCGGTCTCGGGGCCGGCGTACGCGACGGGGGTGAAGCCGAAGGCCGTGCGGTAGAAGTGCGCCGCCTGGCGGGCGTTGCCGACGAAGAGCTCGATGTGGTGGTAGCCGAGCAGGGGCATGAGCTCGGGCATCGCGCTAGCCTCCCGAGATCTGCGGTCGCAAGTCGAACTCGGCGTCGCCGATCATGAGCCACTCCACCGGCTCGCCGCCGGCGACGTGGTCGAGGATCGCGGGCACGTCGCGCTCGGTCACCCCGCCGTAGAAGACGTTGTCGGGGAAGATCGCCACGACGGGCCCGACCATGCAGGCCTCCATGCAGCCACCCGCGACGATCTTCACGTCGTGCATCCGCCGCCGGCCCGACTCCTCGCGCATGGTGTTGAACACGTGTGCCGCCCCGTTGGCGTTGCAGCTCGGGCGCGGGTGCTCACGGTCGCGCTGGTTGATGCACACGAAGACGAACTTGCGGGGCTTCGGCACAGGTGTCGCTCCTCGCCTCGTTCGGGCCCAGCCTACTGCCGTCGCCGCGGCCGACAGGGCACGTCAGTCGAGCCCCCGGGCGGAGACCGCGGGGCGCCGCCGGCCGAGGATCGTCTCCATCGTGCGCACCGCCCGCACGGTCGCGCGCGTGTCGTGAACCCGCACGACGTGCGCGCCGAGGTGCACGGCGGTCACCGCAGCCGCCAGCGACGCCTCGGCGCGCTCGTCGACCGGCAGGTCGAGCGTCTCGCCGAGGAAGTCCTTGTTCGACATCGCGACGAGCACCGGATAGCCGAGCGCCCGGATCTCCGGCAGCCGGCGGGTCAGCTCGAGGGAGTGGGCGGTGTTCTTGCCGAAGTCGTGGCCGGGGTCGACGACGATCCGGTCGCGGGCCACGCCGCGCCGACGCGCCTCCTCAGTGAGGCGAGCAAGCCCGTTCACGACCACGGTCGTGACGTCGGGCCGGTAGGTGGTGCGAAAGGGCCTGGTGCGCGGGGGCGTGCCGGAGTGCACGACGACGAGCGCGGCGCGGGGGCGGGCCGCGACGACGCCGGCCAGCTCGGGGTCGGTCAGCCCGGTGCTGTCGTTGACGAGGTCGGCGCCGGCGTCCAGGGCGTCGGCGGCGACGGCCGCCCGGAACGTGTCGACCGACAGGGGCACGTCCCAGCGCGCGCGGAACGCCTCGACGAACGGTAGGACCCGCGCGCGCTCCTCCTCCACCCCGACGTCGGCCCCCGGTCCCGCTTTCACGCCTCCGACGTCGACGATGTCGGCGCCGGCGGCCACGTGCGCCGCGGCGAGGTCGAGCGCCGCGCCGAGCGCCCATCCGCGACCGCGGTCGGAGAACGAGTCGGGCGTGCGGTTGACGATCGCCATGACGGCGGCCCGCTCGTCGAGGCGGAAGGTGGTGGACCGGAGCCGGAATCGCATGGCCGGTCATGGTAGGCATACTGACCCGGCAGCGAACCCGAGCCGACAGGAGACCGTGCCGTGACGGCGAGTGGCAACACGCCCCCGCCAGGAGAGCCGCCGCGGCTGCCGCCGCCGCCCGGGGACCCCGGGCAGCCGGCGGCACGCGGAGCGCGACCCGTCCCGATCCGCCCGCTCAACCTCGGTGACGTGCTCGACGGCGCGTTCAGGCTCTTCGCCGCCAACTGGCGGACGATCGTCCTGCTCACCGGCGTCTTCGTCGTCCCGTTCCAGCTGCTGTCGGCGTACCTCCAACGCGACCTGCCGGGGCTGCTCGACCTGTTCGACCTCATGACCGACCCCGCCGCCGCGCAGCGGTTCGCCGAGGCCGGCGGCGGCGGCGGCAACCTCGCGACGCTGCTCGCCATTGCCCAGGGCCTGCTCGTGTCGCCCCTCGTGACCGGCGTCATCGCCGCGGTCGTCGCCTCCTCCTACCTCGGTGGCGAGGCGGGTGCCGGCGAGGCCTTCTCCGCCGGGATGAGCCGCTGGTGGGCCCTCGTCGTCTCGTGGGTGGTGCTCATCGTGGCGGCGGTCGCTCCGCCCGTCGTCGCCGCCGCGGTCGTCGCGGGCGCATCCGCCGGGGGCGTGCCGCTGCCGGTGGTCGCCGTGCTCGCGATCGTGCTCGTCCTCGCGGGGGTCTGCGCGTCGCTCGCGATCGGGTCGATGTTCTCCGCCGCCGCGCCGGCGATCGTCGTCGAGCACCTCGGCCCCTTCCAGGGGCTCGCGCGCTCCGCCCGGCTGCTGCGTCCCCGGATCTTCGCCGTCGTCGGGACGGTCGTCGTCGCGATCCTGCTCGTGCTCGTGCTGTCACTCGCGCTCGGGGGCATCCCCCAGCTCGTCGGCATGCTCATCGGGGACCGCTTCGGGTGGCTGTTCATCGCCGTCGGCGGCATCCTCGCGAGCCTCGTGAGCACGCCGCTCTTCGCGATCGTCGTCACCCTGCTCTACTTCGACGGGCGCGTGCGCCGGGAGGCCCTCGACCTGCGGCTCGCGGCCGACGGGCTCGCGGCCAGGACCGGCGACCCGGGCGCCACGGGTGGTCACGCTGGCCGTTGAGCTGCCGCCCCCGGCCGTCGGTCCCGAGGAGGTGCGCCGTGTCGTCACCGAGGTGCTGTCGCGCCCGGAGTTCGCCGGGGCGGCCCCGTCGCTGGCGGCGCGGGTGCGCGGCTGGGTCGCCGAGCAGATCGGGCGCCTGATCGAGGCGGTGGCCGGCACGGGAGGAGCCTCGCTCGTCGGGTCGCTCCTGCTCACGGCCGCGGTCGTCGTCGCGGTGGTCCTCGCCCTGCGCTTCGCGCGAGGACTGCGCCCCGACCCGGCGCTCGCTCCGGTGACGGCCGACCGTGTCGGGCGCCAGGCGGCGGACTGGGCCGCGGAGGCCGACGCGCACGCGCGCGAGGGCCGCCTGCGCGAGGCGCTGCGCTGCCGCTACCGCGCGCTCGTCGCCGCGCTCGCCGCCGCCGGGGCGGTGGACGAGACACCCGGCCGCACGACGGGGGAGTACCTCGCCGAGGTGGCGCGTCGCCGCCCCGACGCCGTGAGCGACGTCGCCGCCGTGACCGCGGCGTTCGACGCGAGCTGGTACGGCCACGCCCGCGTCGACGAGACGACCCTCGACGAGGTCCGTCGGCGCACGGACGCGGTCCGCGCCGCCCTCGGGCGGCACCGCCCGGTCGCCGCACCTGCCGCGGGAGGCCGGCGGTGAGGCCGGACCTGCGGCGTGGGCTGCGTCGCGCCGGGCCCCTGGCCGCGCTCGTCGCCGCCGCCGTCGTGGCGGTCTGGCTCGCCGGCCGCCCCGTCGACGGGCCGCCGCTCGACCCGGCCTCCCCCGGCCCTCACGGCACGAAGGCCCTCGTCGACGTGCTCACCGCGCTCGGGGCCGACGTGCGGTTGACCGACGATGCGCAGCCGGGGGACGCGGTGGCGCTCCTGCTCGTCGACCGCCTGACCGGCGACGCCGCGGAGGACCTGCGCGAATGGGTCGTGGACGGTGGGACGCTCGTCGTGGCCGACCCCCGCAGCCGCTTCGCCCCGCAGGTGGCCGGTCCGGCGAGCATCGGGCCGATGGAGACGACCCTGCCGCGCGACTGCGACCTCGCGGCCCTCGCCGGCGTGGAGCGGGTGGCGGCTCCCGCCGGCGTCGTCTACGCGGGCGCCGGCGAGGGCGGCGCGGTCGGCTGCTTCCCCCGATCCGACGGTCACTGGCTTGTCGCACGGACGGAGGGGGCGGGCACGGTCGTCGCGCTCGGCGGCCCCGGGGCGCTGACGAACGCCGTGCTCGGCACCGCCCACAACGGTCCGCTCGTCGCGGCGCTCCTCGCGCCGGCGAGCGGCGGTTCCCTCGCGTTCCTGCGACCCGGGGCGCCGGGCGAGGGCGAGGCGACGCTCGGGGACCTCGTCGCGGAGCCGGTGCGGCTCGCCCTCGCCCAACTCGCGGTCGCGTTCGCCGTCGTCGTGCTGTGGCGGGCGCGCCGGCTCGGCGCCCCGGTGCGCGAGCCCCGGCCCGTGCAGGTGGCCGGCTCGGAGCTCGTCACCGCGGTGGGCAACCTGCTCCAGCAGAGCGCCGCCCGCGGGCAGGCCGCCGGCCTGCTCCGCGCGAGCGTGCGCCGTGAGCTCGCCGAGCGGCTCGGCCTGCCGGGCGACAGCCCCGTCGACGCCGTCGTGGCCGCCGCCTCGCGTCGCACCGGTCGCGACCACGACGGTCTGCTCGACGCGCTCACCGGCCGCGAGCCCCCCGACGAGGCCGCCCTCGTCGCGCTGGCAGCCGACCTCGAGCGTCACCGCCGCGCCGTGCTCGGCAGCCCGGTGCCGACCAAGGAGCCCGCCCGTGTCCGCTGAAGCTCCGACGACCGCCGCGCGGGAGGCGATCGTGGCGGTCCGCGACGAGGTCGCCAAGGCCGTCGTCGGTCAGGACCGGGCCGTGACCGGCCTGCTCGCCGCGCTGCTCGTCCGCGGCCACGTCCTGCTGGAAGGGGTCCCGGGAACGGCGAAGACGCTGCTCGTCAAGGCGCTCGCCGCCGCCCTGCGGCTCGAGCAGCGCCGGGTGCAGTTCACGCCCGACCTCATGCCGTCCGACGTCCTCGGCCAGCTCGTCTACACTCCCGGCGCCGGCCAGGGCGGCGAGGGCACGTTCCGCTTCCGCCGCGGCCCGGTGTTCACGAACCTGCTCCTGGCCGACGAGATCAACCGCACGCCGCCGAAGACGCAGGCGGCCCTGCTCGAGGCGATGGAGGAGCACCAGGTCTCCTTCGAGGGCCAGGCGCACCGCCTGCCCGAGCCGTTCGCCGTGGTCGCCACCCAGAACCCCGTCGAGTACGAGGGCACCTACCCCCTACCCGAGGCGCAGGTGGACCGGTTCCTGTTCAAGCTGCTCGTCGACTACCCCACGGCCGCGCACGAGCAGGCGGTCCTCGCGCGCCACCACGCGGGCATGGATCCCCACGACCTGCGGTCCCTCGGCATCGACGCCGTGGCGGGTCCCCCCGAGCTCGCCGAGGCGCGCCGCGCCGTGGGCACCGTGCGCGTCGAGGAGCCCGTGCAGGCCTACATCGTCGCGATCGCGCGGGCGACCCGGGAGTCGCCGTCGCTGTCCCTCGGCGTCAGCCCGCGGGGGTCGGTCATGCTCCTGCACGCCGCGAAGGCGTGGGCGTGGCTCGCCGGCAAGTCGTTCGTCACCCCCGACGAGGTGAAGGCCGTCGCGCCGCCGACGCTGCGCCACCGCATCCAGCTGCGGCCCGAGGTCGAGCTCGAGGGCGTAACGGCCGACGGGGTGCTCGACGGCATCCTCGCGGCGGTCCCCGTCCCACGGTGAGCGCCTGGCTGCCGGTACCGACCGGGCGCCTCGCCGCGCTCGCGGCCGGTCTCGCCGGCGTGGTCCTGCTCGCGCCACTCGGGGCACGGGCCACGCTCGGGGTCGCCAACGCCGCGCTGCTCGCCGCCGCGGGGGCGAGCTGGTGGCGCACGCCTCGTCCCTCGGTGCTCGAGGTGCGCCGGGACCTGCCCGGTGTCGTCCCGCTCGACGGACACGCCGAGGTCGCGTGGACGGTGACGAACCCCACCCGGCGCACACTGCGGGTCCGCCTGGCCGACGACCTCGCCGACTCCCTGCGCCCGACGAGCCGCCGCGCCGACGTCGTCGTGCCCGCGGGCGGCACCGTCACCGCCCGCGTGCGGCTGGGACCCTCCCGGCGGGGGCGCTTCAGCCCGGGCGGGATCACCGTGCGCGTGAGCGCCCCCCGCGGGCTCGTCGCCCGCCAGGCCTGGCGGGCTTTGCCCGGCGAGCTGCGCGTGTACCCGCCGTTTCGCTCCCGTGAGGAGGCGGAGCTGCGCGTGACCCGGGCGCGCATCCTGGATGTGGGGCTGCGCTCGGCGGCGGGGCGCGGCGGCGGCACCGAGTTCGACCAGCTGCGCGAGTACACCGTCGACGACGAGTTCAGGCGCATCGACTGGGCCGCCACCGCCCGCACGGGCAAGGCGATCGTCCGCACGTACCGCGCCGAGCGCAACCAGACGGTGCTGTGCCTGCTCGACACGGGCCGCGTCATGGCGGGGCTCGTACGGGAGGCCGACGCCGCGGGCGGCGAGCCGGGGGTGCCCCGCCTCGACCACGCGATGGACGCGGTCATGATGCTCACCGCGGTCTCGACCCGGCTGGGCGACCGGGCGGGCCTCGTCGCGTTCGCCGACGCGGTCCGGGGCGTCGTCGGCCCGGGCCACCGCCGCGACCAGCTCGCGCGGGTGACGGCGGCGATGTACGACCTCGACCCACGGCTCGTCGAGAGCGACTACCGCGGCGCGTTCGCCGAGACGCTCGCGCGCTTCCCGCGCCGCGCACTGCTCGTCGTGCTCACCGAGCTGGCCGAGCACGCCGTCGCCGAGACGCTCCTGCCGGCGTTGCCGCTCGTCGTCCGCCACCACCTCGTCGTCCTCGCCGCCGTGCGGGACCCCGAGGTCGAGCGCTGGGCGCGGGCCACCCCCGGGGAGGCGAGCGCCGTCTACCGCAAGGCCGCTGCGGTGCAGGCACTCGACGCGCGCCGGCGCACCGTCGCCCGCCTGCGGGGGCTCGGCGCGGTCGTCGTCGACGCCCCGCCCGGGCGCCTGGCCCCCGAGCTCGCCGACGCCTACCTGCACGCCAAGGCGACCTCCCGGCTCTAGTCGACGTCGGCGGTGAGCGCTGCGCCGGTGGTGCGTGGCGCTTCGCGCGCGGGTCTACACCGCCGCCCAGGCCGGCTCGTCGGCTTCGCCGAACGCCCCCGTCAGTCCCCGCGCCTGCGCGGACCGACCGCGCACGACGACGTAGCCGACGAAGGCGAGCTCCGCCACCGCGCCGATGCCGACGCGCACGGCCGTCGGCAGCGCCGAGCCGGTGACGAAACCCTCGATGAGTCCAGCGACCGCGAAGACGCCGAGGAGCCCGACGACGATCACCACCGCCCGGCGGCCCTCCTCCACGAGGGCCTCCCCACGCGGACGGTCGCCGGGATCGACGAGGGTCCACCCGAGCCGCAACCCGGCGGCACCGGCCACGAAGACCGCCGTCAGCTCGAGCAGGCCGTGGGGGAGGATGAGGCCCCAGAAGCGTGGCATCTGCCCCGCCGCGGCGAACAGCCCGGCCGCCACGCCGAGGTTCGCGCCGTTCAGGACGAGCACGAAGGCGGTCGGCAGGCACGCGAGGATCCCGCCGGCGAACGCGAGGACGCCGACCTGGATGTTGTTCGTCGTGACCTCAGAGGCGAACTGCGCCGACGCGCTCGACGAGTAGTAGGCCTCGAAGTCCTCCTCGACGTACGCCTCACGCACCGCTTCGGGCCCCGCGGCCTCGAGGGCCGCGGGCGATCCCGCGAGCCAGATCCCGACGGCCGTCGCGGGCACGACGAAGAGGGCCGCGGCGACCGCCACGAACGCGCGGGCGTGCCACAGGGCCGCCGGGAACGTGTCGGCGACGAAGCGCCCGGCGGCGCGCAGCGTGCGCGGCCGGGTACCGTAGACGTACGCCCCCGCCTCGGCGACCAGCCGGGTCAGCCGGGCCGTCAGGGCGGGGTCCGGGTAGGTCGTTCGCGCGAGCGACAGGTGCGTGGAGACCCGCTGGTAGAGCCCCACGAGCTCGTCGAGCTCCGCGGGGGAGAGGCGCCCGGCGCGCCGTGTCGCCTTGCGTGTGAGCACCGCCAGGCGCTCCCACCCGCTCTGGTGGGTAGTGATGAAGCGGTCGATGTCCACGGGCTGGAGAGTGTAGGCAGTGAGCGGCGTCGTCACGCCGGAGGCCGTCCGGCTCGAGTTCGAGGCCGCGGGGATCGGCTCGCGGGCGGTCGCGCTGAGCGTCGACCTCATGCTGCAGAGCGTGGTCGTGGTCGTGCTGCTCTTGGGCCTCGGCCTCGTCCTCGAGGGCGCCGGAGCGGGGCTGCCCGACTGGATCGGCGTCACCGTCACGCTGCTCCTCGTGTTCGCGGTGTTCTGGGGCTACCCCGTCGCGTTCGAGACGCTGTGGCGGGGGCGCACCCTCGGCAAGGCCGCGATGGGGCTGCGGGTGGTGACCCGCGAGGGAGCGCCCGTGCGCTTCCGCCACGCCGCCATCCGGGCGGCGCTCGGGCTCGTCGACTTCCTCGTCAGCCTCGGGGGGATCGCGGTCGTGAGCGCCCTGCTGACCCGTGAGCACCAGCGCCTCGGCGACCTCGTCGCCGGCACGCTCGTGCTGCGCGAGCGCACCGGCGCGCGGGCCCCGTCGGCGGTGCGCTTCGCCGTTCCCCCCGGCGCCGAGCCCTACGCAGCCACCATCGACCCCTCGGGGCTGACCGGCGACGACTACGCCGCCATGCGCGGCTTCCTCCTGCGCGCAGGCGAGCTGCCCGCCGACGTGCGCGCCGACCTCGCCCGGCGCATCGCACGGCCGATCATCGCGCGCCTGCGGCACCGACCGCCGGACGGCGTGAGCCCGGAGCTGTTCCTCGCGTGCGCCGCGGCCCGCTACCAGCAGCGCGGCACCGCGCGCTCCCCCTCACCCGTCCCCGCGCCGCCCCCGCCGGCGGGTGAGCCGACGTTGCCGGCCCCGCCTGCCGAGCAGTCGCCGCCCGGGGGCGGGTTCGCCCCGCCCGGCTGAGCCGGTGCGCGGAGGCTGAGCAGCTCCCGGGCGCGGGCCAGGACGCCGTCGAGCATGGCGGGGGTCAGACGCCCCGTGAACGTGTTCTGCTGGCTCACGTGGTAGGAGCCGACAAGCGTCACCCCACCGACGCGCGCCTCGGCGCCGTGCGCGAACCGCGGCTTGGGGCGCACCGGTCCGAGCAGTCGCAGGGCGGCGTCCCAGGCGTAGCCACCGAGGGCGACCGCGACCTCCACGGGCAGGAGCGCGAGCTCGGCGGCGAGGTAGGGCAGGCAACGGTCGCGCTCGTCGGGTGCGGGGCGGTTGGCCGGCGGGGCGCACTTCACCGGGGCGCTGACCCAGCAGTCGGTGAGCGCGAGCCCGTCGTCACGATGCTCCGACGTGGGCTGGTTCGCGAACCCCGCCCGGTGCAGCGCGGCGTAGAGGAAGTCGGCCGAGCGATCCCCCGTGAACACGCGCCCCGTGCGGTTGCCGCCGTGTGCCGCCGGAGCCAGGCCGACGACGACGAGCCGCGCCCGCGGGTCCCCGAACCCGGGCACCGGGCGCGCCCAGTACTCCCAGTCGGCGAAGGCGGCGCGCCTCTCCCGGGCCACCTGCTCGCGCCAGGCGACGAGCCGCGGGCATGCGCGGCAATCGACGACGTCGCGCTCGAGCGCCTCGAGGTCGGCCCACGTCATGGGCGCACCGTACCGCTGCTGCCTGCTCGTCGGGCGCGACTGCCGGCCCGTCACCGACCACGACCACGTCCGCCACGTCCGTTCGCTCAGGTCAGGAACTCGAGGATCGCGGCGGCGATCGCGTCCGGCTGTTCGAGGGCCGCCCAGTGCGCCGCCCCGGGGATGACCCTCACGCGCGACACAGGGATGTCGCGATGGAGCTCCTCGGTCATGCGCAGGGGGGTGGAGCGGTCGTGGTCACCGACGAGCAGCAGCGTCGGCTGGCCGATCTTCTCCCGCTTGATCGACGGCGCCTTGGCCAGTGCCCGGCAGGCCTTCGCGTAGCTCTGCGGGTCGTTGCGCAGGAACACGTCGCGCAGCAGACCGGTGAGCTGGGGCAGCTTCGCGTGCGTCCGCGGGGCGAGCGCGCCGGGCAGCCAATCCTCGACGAGGACGTCCATGCCGTCGGCCTCGACCATCTCGGCGCGTTTCGCGTAGGCGTCCTTGGCGGGCGGCTCGAAGTAGGAGATCCCACCGAGCAGCACGAGGTTGTCGACCGTCTCCGGGTTCGCCACCGCGAGGTGCTGCGCGACGAGCGTGCCCATCGAGTGGCCGACGAGCGTCACCGCCGGGAGCTCCAGCGCGCCGATCAGCGCCTCGACGTCGTTCGACCAGCCCTTGATCGAGTAGGCCCCCTTCGCGTGCTCGCTGCGCCCGTGCCCCCGCAGGTCGACGGCGACGACGTGATGGTGCAGCGCAAGGTTCTCGATCACGCCGTACCACGCATGGAGGCTTCCGCCGAGGGCGTGCAGGAGCACCACCGGCGGTCCTTCGCCCTTGCTCACGTAGTGGTGCTTGACGCCGTTCAGCTCGATGAACATGCCGGCTCCGCAGTCGGGAGAAGAGTGCGGCAATACTACGGGGCCTCCGGGGAACCCGACGAAAGGCGGCGCTTCGTGGCGCGCATCGAGGTGACGACGCATATCGAGGCCGATCCCGCCCGGGTGTGGGAGGTGCTCGTCGACTGGGAGGGACAGTCCCGCTGGATGCGCGACGCGCGCAGCGTGACCGTGCTCTCGCCCAATCGGGAGGGCACCGACGTGGTCGTGCGCTGCCGGACCGACATCATCGGAGGGCTGGTCGTGACCGACGACATGGTCACCACCGAGTGGGACGAACCGCGGGTCATCGGCATCCGCCACCTCGGGTGGCTCATCCGCGGCGTCGGCGCGTTCGAGCTCGCACCGACGAGGCACGGAACGCTCTTCACCTGGTGGGAGGAGATCGACCCGCCCCTCGGTCCGCTGGGCGAAGCCGTCACGACGCTCGCCGTCGTGCCGCGGGTCCGGCGGGTGTTCCGCGGCAGCCTCGCCGCGTTGAAGCGCGTCTGCGAGTCGACGAGCGTCCGCCCGTAGCGGTCAGGTCAGCTCCGGGCTCCTCGCCACGCCACCTGCCGGCCGTGGAGCACCTCCACCAGCGTGTCGGGGCGGTCGCTCATGATCCCGTCGACGCCGAGGTCGAGCAGCCAGGCCATCTCGTCGGGGTCGTCGACGGTCCAGACGTGCACGGCCAGCCCGCTCGCGCGGGCGTCCTGGACGAACGCACGACTGACGACCTCGATGCCCTGGTAGGTGACGGGCACCTGCAGCGCCACGGGCGCCCGCGTGCCCGGCGCGACGTCGGGGAGGTCGCGCGACGACCAGAAGCCGGCGATCTCCCCGGCGCTCGTGGCGGTCGGCACATCCGGCGCCACCGCCCGGAACTCGTGGAGGTAGGTGTCCTCGAAGGCCGACACGATGACGTCGTCGTCGCGGCCGTGCTCGGCGAGCAGCGCCGCGACGCCGGCCGCCAGCGACGGCTCGTCGGGCGGCCCCTGCTTGAGCTCCATCGTGAGCAGCGTGTCGCCGAACTCGGCGAGCACCGCGCGCAGGGTCGGGATGCGCAGGTCGTCGCTGCCCTCGCCACGCAGCGGGTAGGGGCCGTCCGGTGCGCGCTCCTCCGCGCCGTGGTCCGGGACGAACCGGTAGGCCGCGTCGAGGCGGCGGACCTCTGCGAGCGTGTGCGCGGCGAGCGGTCCGGAGCCGTCCGTGGTGCGGTCCAGCGTCGCGTCGTGGCACACGACGACCTCGCCGTCGGCGGTGGCGCGCAGGTCCATCTCCAGCGCGGGCGCCCCCGCCGCGACCGCGCCCCGGAAAGCCCGGAGGGTGTTCTCAGGCCACAGCCGGGCGCTGCCGCGGTGCCCGAACGCGAGCACGCGCCACTCGAGCCACGGGTTGTCTGAGGGCATACCCGCCCAAGCTAGACGCTTGCCCGCGAACAGCCCGCTGCCGGCGCTGTCAGCGACCGGCCTCCCCGAGGTCGTCCGACTCGATGCGCTGCTCGTGGACCTCCGTGCGCCCGTTGCGTTGCACGATCCGCTGGCGGCTCGACACCCGGCTCACCGAGCGTCCGGGCTCGTTGACGTTGGCGGCAACCACCGCGTTGACGGCCCCGGCGATCCGGGCGCCTTCGCGCTCGACGTCGATGGGCTTGTTGATGACCTTGCGGATCCTCATGGCCGTCCCTTCGCTGCACCGGTGATAGGGGCCGCGGGAGGTGGCAGACCACCCCCCGCGGCGACGCGTCACGTGCTCTGGTCGATGGTGACGTCCTGCTCGGCGTTGGCGTAGGCCACCGAGTTGTCCGACAGGATGTTGGCCGCGACGGCGGCGTTGACGGGCGCTGCGACGTTCGCGTTGATCAGCGACATCGCCTCGCGGTCGGGCAGCGCCTCCGCGCTCTGGGCCTCCAGCTCGTCGGCGGTCAGCTCGAGCTTCGTGTCATCGGTCATGGTGGTGCGCTCCTCCATCTCGCTCGGCAGCAGGTCAGGTGCTCTGGTCGATGTCGCTGTACTGGCTGGCGTCGGCGTAGGCGATCGCGTCGTCGCTGAGCACGTTGGCCGCGATCGCCGCGTTGATCGGGATCGCGACGTTGGCGTTGACGAGCGACATGGCCTCGCGGTCGGGCAGCGCCTCCGCGCTCTGGGCGTCCAGCTCGTCGGCGGACAGCTCCGGGTTGGCATCCTCGTTGGTCACAGCAATCACTCCTGGTCCATGGTAGGGGCCGTCACCCGTCGGGCCGGTCACGTGCTCTGGGTGATGTGGGCGGTCTGCTCGGCGTTGGCGTAGGCCACCGAGTCGTCGCTCAGGACGTTCAGCGCGACCGCGGCGTTGATCGGTGCCGCCACGTTGGCGTCGATCAGGGACATGGCCTCGCGGTCGGGCAGCTGCTCGCCGCCTTCGGCGTCCAGCTCCTCGGGGCTGAGACCCACTTGCTGTTCGGTCATCCGACGTCACTCCTTGGCGGGATCGTCTTTTGCGAACGCTGGCTTCGTACCCCGCACGACCTGCCTCACACCGAAAATCGGCGGCGCTCGACCGGTGGCCTTGCGCAAACGTGGCCGGGCGGCCAGCCCCGGTCGCGGCTTTGACGGCATGAGCGTCACGGCGGTTCCGGCGGGGTACATGCTCCTGGTCAGTCGCCGTCCCATGGAGGTCCCGAAGGTGCCTGGACTTGTCGCCCGGTTCGTCGTCGTGTGGCTCGCCGCGGTGCTGGCGGTGGCAGGCTTCCTGCCCCTCCCGGCGCTGGCGGGAGGCGCCAAGCATGTGGTGCAAGCGCTCAACAGCGACCCGTCGGTGGCGCTGGCGCGCTCCGGCGTGGTGGTCGTCCCGGTCGCCTCCGACCCCGCGGCCCCGGAGAACCTCGCCTACGCCAAGGGCAGCGACTGCACCGGTTGCCGCACCGTGGCGGTCGCGTTCCAGTCCGCCTTCGTCACGCGCGACGCCCGGGAGATCCGTCCGACGAACACGGCGATCGCCGTCAACGAGCGCTGTGACCGCTGCGCGACGTTCGCGTCCGCCTACCAGTACGTCGCGACCACCCGCGGCCCGGTGTACCTCAGCGCCCAGGGCCAGCGCGACGTCGCGGAGATCCGCGGGCAAGCCGCGGCACTGGCCGCGTCCGACCTCGACTTCGCGGTGCTTCGTGCCGAGCTCGGCGAGCTCGCCGAGCGGTTCCGTCAGGTCATGGACGAGGAGCTGCGCCGCGCCGGCGAGCTGGGCAAGGGCGAGCTGACCGAACAGGTGCGGGCAACCGCGTCGTAGGGCCACACCGGTTTCCGCGGCTTCGTGCGCCGTCACCCGCCGGCGCCTCCGCGCCTCGACGTAGCGCGGCAGCGCCGGCAGCGGTCAGTGGCTTGTTCACGCGCCTGCGGAGCTTCATGCTCGTTCCCCCTCCTCCGCGTGGCGCTTGAACCGGTCGAGGTACATGCCGATACGCTGGGCGACCCACGTCGCGTCCAGTCCCTCCTGCGCGAGGGCGGTCGGGTTGTAGCGCAGCTCCAGCGTCACCTCCGTCGTGGCCTCGTCCACGGCGTCGAAGTGGATCATGCCCTTGTCGGCGTCCGGGGCGCCGGGAACCTGGTCGGCCGCGACCTCGGCCCGTGCGCCGGCCTCGCCGGCCGGCCGCGCCGCCTCCCCGGTGAACCGTTCCCACCGTCGTCGCGTCTCCTGGACGGGCAGGGCGATGCGGGTCGTGCTCTGTGCCGTCTCCATGGCGCGCTCTCCGGTCAGCATCTCATGGCGCTCGCGCGCGACCGTCTCCCCCGGCACAGACGAGAAGCGCCTCCGCCTGGCGGCTCCTGCGGTTCACGTCTCAGGGTCGGCGCGGGAAGGCCAGCCGCCGTTCGTGCGCGGCGGCCGGCTCCGCGTGTGCCGGTCGCCTACGTGCTCTGGTCGATGGTGACGTCCTGCTCGGCGTTCGCGTACGCCAGCGAGTCGTCGCTCAGCACGTTGGCCGCCACGGCGGCGTTGACCGGAGCGGCGACGTTCGCGTCGATCAGCGACATCGCCTCGCGGTCCGGCAGGGCCTCGCCGGCCTGGGCGTCAAGCTCGTCAGCGGTCAGCTCAGGTTGCGTCTTGTGGTCCGTCATCGTCATCACTCCTCGGTCGTCAGCGCGGGTCATCAGGTGCCTGTGAGCGGTGCGTCCTTCCCTCCACGCTCCCCCCCGTCGACCCGGACCATGCGGGAAAGCGGCCGCATGTTCGGGGCGGCGGCACGGAAGGTGGCCGGATGACCGGGGTGGCATGGTTGCCCGGTCGGGGGCCCTGGTCGGGCGGCCGGGGTTGGAGGCGGCGTGGGCGGGAAACAACTCTGGACCCGCCCCGAGATTATGGAGACGACGCCCGTTGTCCGGTTCAGCCCGTACCTTCGAGCCCAGCCCGGCGCTGGTGGCGACGCTGGGCCTGGCCGCCGCCGTGGTCGCCGTCGCGGCAGTGGCGCTCGCCACGCCGGCGGCGTCCGCCGGGCCGGCGGGCAGGGGGCAGCTCAGCGGTGTGCTCGGCGGCGACGGCGAGCTCGAGGGCGGCTGTGCCTGGTTGGACGCTTCCCGAGGCCGCTACGAGGTCTTGTGGCCCCCCGGCTACACGGTGGCGTACGAGCCCGTCCGGCTCATCGGCCCGGACGGCACGGTCGTCGCTCGCGACGGCGAGCAGGTGACGGTCCGGGGCCGGGAGGCCCCGGAGGCCGTCACGCTCTGCCAGGTGGGCCCCGTGTGGGACGCCGATGCGGTGCTGCCATGACACCCTCGGTCGGCGACGTGTCGGGTCCGTCGTGACCTCCCGGTGCCGGCAGCCGCACGGTTGAGCGCGTCACGGACGGGGATCCTGCTCTGCGCGACCGGGCGTAACGCCACGGGATCGCAGCTCACGACGGAGCGCAGACACGCCGACCGGCGGCTCGTTGGCCGACCGCGACGCCGGCCGGGACGCCGCGACCGACCGGAGCGCCTGAGCGCACTCTCGGAGCCGGTAAGCGGGGGGCCCTCGCAAGGGCGCCCCCGCGGCGGTTGTGCGGGGAGAGGCTGATGGCAGACACGACGGCGGTGCCGGCGGGGCCACGTGAGCTCGCCGACGGTGTCGAGCTGATCGGGGAGTTCCAGGACTCGGGCTACGAGGAGCCGCCGTACCTCGCGCGCCGCGCCGACGGCCAGGTCGTCCAGCTGACCGAGCTGCTGTACCTCGTGGCGAGCGGCCTGGCCGAGAGCGGCAGCTACGAGGAGATCGCGGAGCGGGTGGGCGATGCGTACGGGCGGGCGGTCAGTGCGGACAACGTGCGCCAGCTGGAGGCCAAGCTCGAGCCCCTCGGGTTGCTGAAGAACCCCGACGGCTCAGAACCGCAGGTCCGCAAGCACGAGGGTATCCTTCAGCTGAACATGCGCACCGGCGTGGTGCCGGCGCGCGCTGTGCGGGCCATCACGACGCTCTTCCGCCCCCTGTTCCTGCCACCGGTCGTCCTGGCCGTCCTCGTCGCGTTCGTCGGCTTCGACATCTGGTTCTTCTTCGTGCACGGGGTTGGGGAGAGCCTCCGCGAGACGCTGTACTCCCCGGCGGTCATGCTGCTGGTCCTGGGGATGGTCGTCGTCTCGGCGGCGTTCCACGAAAGCGGGCATGCGACGGGGTGCCGCTACGGGGGAGCGGATCCCGGGGTGATGGGCGCCGGCATCTACCTCGTGTGGCCGGTGTTCTACACCAACGTCACCGACTCCTACCGGCTCAGCAAGGCCGGCAGGCTGCGCGTGGATCTCGGCGGCGTCTACTTCAACGTGGTGTTCCTGCTCGCCACCGCAGGGGTCTACTTCCTCACCCGGTTCGAGCCGCTGCTGCTGGTGATCCTCGTCCAGCACTTCGAGATGCTGCGCCAGTTCCTGCCGTTCGTGCGGCTCGACGGCTACTACGTCGTGAGCGACCTCACGGGCGTGCCGGACCTGTTCGCCCGCATGAAGCCGATCCTGGTGAGCATGCTGCCCGGCCAGACGCCCGACGCCCGGGTGACGCAGCTCAAGCCCTGGGTGCGCCGGGCCGTCACCGCCTGGGTCCTTGCGGTCATACCGATCCTGCTGTTCAACGTCACGGTCATCCTCGTCAACCTTCCCCGCATCCTCGCCACCACGTGGGATTCGCTGCTCCTGCAGTGGGACGAGCTGACGAGCGCCATGGCCGCCGGACAGGCGGTGTCCGCCACCGCCGCCGGTTTCCAGGCGCTGCTGCTCGTGCTGCCCGTCACCGGCATCGCGTACATGCTCGCGCGGGTGGGGCGCAAGCTCCTGCAGCGCACGTGGACGGGCGTCCGTGACCGCCCGGCGGCGCGCTGGTCGTTCGCCGCCGCCTGTGCGGCGGTTGCCGCCCTGTCGGCCTTCGTCTTGTGGCCGAACGACGACTACAGGCCCCTCCAGGAGGGTGAGCGGTACCGCATCCAGGACGTCGCCGCCACCGTGCGCCACATCCCCACCGGTCGCCCGGCGCTCACCGTCGAGCGGGAGGCGGAGCTGGGCGGGGCGCCGTTCGTCCGCCAGGCCGGGTCGCCGGCCGTCGAGGAGGACACGCGGGAAGGCGACCCTGTCGAGATCCCCGACGAGGCCCCCGACGAGGCCCCCGACGAACCCGCCGAAGGCACCCCCTCCCCGAGCCCGACACCGAGCCCGTCACCGAGTCCCTCGCCACGCCCGTCACCCACGCCG
>DATLGH010000086.1 GCA_035540635.1 Egibacteraceae bacterium
ATCGCCGCCGGGCAAGCCTGCTACGACCGCCAAGCAGCCGCCGGCGTTCAGCCTGAATCCGCCGGGGCACCCCCCGGCAAGAACCCGTGTATGCGCGGGAATCCTGGCTCTGCAAGCCAGCGCCGGACCGCCGGGGCCAACCCCTGGCAAAGAAATCCGCGTATGCGCGGAACCTCGGGTGGAAGCCGCGACATGAGCCCTACCATCCCAACCAACCCTTACCGCAGGATGGTAAAGTTTGGTCATGGCGGTAAACCGCGCACCCGCCGGGGGGCTCGAGCCGGCGGCGAACCCCTACGCCCCCGGGGCGGGGATCCGCCCGCCGCTGCTGGCCGGCCGGGACGCCGAGCTGAACGAGGCGGCCCGGCTCATCGGTCGGGCGGGACTGGGCTACGTGGACCAGCCCCGGCTCGCCGTCGGCGTCAGGGGCGTCGGCAAGACCGTGCTCCTCCTCGCGATCCGCGACGAGGCCCGACGCCACGACGCGGTGACCGTCCACGCCCAGGCGCGGGCCGGCGAGGGGTTCCTCCCGGCGCTGCTGCGCGAGCTCGACATCGAGCTCCGCCGCCGCCGCGGGCCCCGGGGCAGGATCGAGCAGGCGCTCGGGCTCGTGGCCTCGCTCGCGGTCACCGTAGGGGGTGTCCGGGTGACCGCCCGACCGGCGAAGGGGCGCGGTGACTCGGGCGACCTCGCCGTCGACCTCGTCGAGCTGTTCGCCGCGGTGTGCGACGCGGCGGGGACCCCGCTCGTCGTCACCGTCGACGAGCTCGGCGAGCTGAGCGACGCGCAGCTGTCGGCGCTGCTCGTCGCCCTCCAACGCGCCGGCAGCGAGCAGGTGCCCCTCGTCATGCTCGCCGCGGGGCTTCCGGGGGTCCTGCGGCGGGCCGCGGAGGTCGAGTCGTTCGCCGAGCGTCTGTTCGCGGTGTGGGACCTCGGCCCGCTGGCGGACGAGGCTGCCACCGCCGCCGTCGTCGACCCGGCGCGCGACGCCGGCGGGGTCGCGTGGGAGCCCGCCGCCGTGGCGCATCTCGTCGCCGCCGCCGGCGGCTACCCGTTCTACCTCCAGCACTTCGCGGCCACGACGTGGGACACCGCGACGTCCACGCCGATCACCCTCGAGGACACGCGCCTCGGCGTGGAGCGCGCGGAGGCGCGCCTTGCCGACTCCCTGGTCCGCTCACGCCTCGAGCGGCTGTCGGCCAAGGAACGCGAGTACGTCGTCGCGCTCGCCGACCTGGGTCCCGGGGCCCACCGGTCGGGTGCGGTGGCCGCCGCGATGGGCACCGACTCGAGCGCCGTGGCCACGACGCGCAGCAGGCTCATCAGCGCGGGCGTCGTCCACGCCCCCCGCTACGGGCAGGTCGCCTTCACCGTGCCGATGTTCGACCGTTACGTGCGCGAGCAGGGCAGGGAGGGGCGCCCCCGGGCACGGCGATAGGATCGGCAGCACACCCGAGCAGGAGCACCCCCATGCGTTACCGCGAGCTCGCCCCCGGCATCCAGGTCAGCGAGGTCGGCTTCGGCAACTGGACGATGACCACCGGCTGGTGGGGCACCTACACCGAGGAGCAGGCGGTCGACCTGCACCGCGCCGGCTTCGACGCGGGGATCACCTTCTTCGACACGTCGAACGCCTACGCCGAGGGGTACGCCGAGGAGGTCCTCGCCAAGGCGCTCGGCGGCGTGCGCGACGAGATCGTCATCGCGACGAAGTTCGGCTACGACCTCGAGGCGACCGGCGCCCGACGGGGGCAGCAGGAGCGGCCCCACCGCACCGACATCGCGAGCGTGCGCCGCGACCTCGACGACAGCCTGCGGCGTCTGCGCACCGACCGCATCGACCTCTACCAGCTCCACAACCCCCGCATGGGCCATCTCGACGACGACGAGCTGTTCGCCTTCCTCGAAGAGGCCCGCGGCGCGGGAAAGATCCGTGCGTACGGCATCGCCCTCGGGCCGAAGATCGGCTGGCGCGACGAGGGGGTGCACGGCATGAGCACCCGAGACCTCGCGAGCGTCCAGATGATCTACAACCTCCTCGAGCAGGACCCCGGCCGCGACCTGCTCACCGCCGCCCGGGAGCGCGGCACCCGCATGATCGTGCGGGTCCCGCACTCCAGCGGGATGCTCGAGGGCAACCTGACCGCCGACACGGTGTTCCCCGCGGGCGACCACCGCCGCCACCGGCCCCGCAGCTGGCTCGTCGAGGGCGTGAAGAAGGTGGAGCGCCTGCGGTTCCTCGAGGAGCCCGGCCGCACCCTCGGCCAGGCGGCGCTTCGCTGGGTCCTCGCCGACGACCAGGTGGCCTCGACCCTGCCGAACATCTACTCGCGCGCCGAGATCGAGGAGTTCGCCGCCGCCTCGGACGTTCCGGACCTCAGCGAGGACGAGCTCGCCCGCGTCGCCGGGCTCTACGCCGACAACTTCGGGGTCGTGCCGGAGAGCGACCGCACGACGAAGGTCAACGCCTGATGGGGGCGCGACCGGCGCCATGACCACCTCGACGCCGAGCACCGCCCTGAGCGAGGTGCTCTACGCCCGGGCACAGGCGGTGATACCGGGCGGGGTGAACTCGCCGGTGCGCGCCTTCCGCGGCGTCGGCGGCACGCCGCGCTTCATGGCGTCGGGGGCGGGGGCGGTCATCCGCGACGTCGACGGCAACGCCTACCGCGACTACGTGATGAGCTGGGGTCCGCTCATCGCCGGGCACGCTCACCCGGGCGTCCTGGCCGCCGCCCGCGACGCGCTCGAGCGCGGGTCGAGCTTCGGCGCGCCCACCGCCGCGGAGGTGGAGCTCGCCGAGGAGATCCGCGAGCGCTACCCCGCCGCCGAGCGGGTGCGTCTCGTGAGCAGCGGCACCGAGGCCGGCATGAGCGCCGTCCGCGTCGCCCGCGGCGCGACGGGACGGGACAGGATCGTGAAGTTCGCCGGCCACTACCACGGCCACGCGGACGCGCTGCTCGCCGCCGCCGGCAGCGGCGTGGCCACGTTCGGGCTGCCCGACTCGCCGGGGGTCACGAAGGCGGCCGTGGCCGACACGATCGTCGTGGCGTGGAACGACCGTTCCGCGGTCGAAGCCGCCTTCGCCGAGCACGGTGCCGAGGTCGCCGCGCTCGTGTGCGAGCCGGTCGCGGCGAACATGGGCGTCGTGCCTCCCGAACCGGGCTTCCTCGCCTTCCTCCACGACGTCACCACCCGCCACGGGGCGCTGCTGTGCTTCGACGAGGTCATGACGGGCTTCCGGCTGGCCCGCGGCGGGGCTGCGGAGCTCTACGGGGTCAGCCCGGACCTCGTGACGTTCGGGAAGGTCGTCGGCGGTGGCTTCCCCCTCGCGGCCTTCGGTGGCTCCGCCGAGGTGATGGACCACCTCGCCCCGGTCGGCCCCGTCTACCAGGCCGGCACCTTGAGCGGCAACCCCGTCGCCGTCGCCGCCGGCCAGGCACAGCTGGGCCTGCTCGACGGCGACGCCTACGCCCTGATCGACGGGCTCGCCGACCGGCTCGTCACCGGGCTTGCGGCTGCCTTCGCCGCCGCGGGGGTCGCCGCGGTCGTGCAGCGGGCCGGCAACCTCTTCGGGCTCTTCTTCACGCCCCCCGGCGGCGACGGCGGTCCGGTCCGCGACTACGCGGGAGCCCGCGCGGCCGACCACGCCCGCTACGCGGCGTTCTTCACCGGCATGCTCGCGCGGGGCCACTACCTGCCCCCGTCCGGCTACGAGGCGCTGTTCGTGAGCCTCGCCCACACCCCCGAGGACATCGACGCGACGGTCGCCGCCGCGGCCGAGGTCCTCGAAGCCGCCGGGTGGGACCGCGACCCCCCGGACCCGTGAGCGGGAAGGGTCCCCGGCGCGGGCCGGCTGCGGGCGCAACGACGACCGCAACCCGCGTACGCTGAAACCTAATGGACACCAGGTCGGAGGCGGGGCGCACCCCGTCGAGGGGGCGCGCGACCTTTCTGCTCAGCCTCGCCATGGGCATCGCCTTCGTCGTGACCGCGCTCGCCGTCACCGCGCTCGTCAGCGGCCGGCAGAGCGCCGACCCCGGCGTTGGCGCCGCAGAAGAGCCGGGCCTGGGGCCCATCAGCGGCCCGGCGTCCGCGCCCCTGCCCGACGCCACCCTCGAGGCCTTCGACGAGGGCGCCGACCCGGTGGCGCTCGGCGCGTTCCGGGGAAGCCCCCTCGTGGTGAACTTCTGGGCCACATGGTGCGCGCCGTGCGTGGCGGAGATGCCCGACCTCCAGGCGGTCGCGGAGGCGACCGCCGGTCGGGCGGTCTTCCTCGGCGTCAACTACCGCGACCCGGACCGGCAGGCCGCCCGCTCCTTCACCTCCGAGCTCGGCATCACCTACGCGCTCGCCGCCGACCCCCATGGACGGTTCCTCGCCGACGTCGGCGGGGTGGGGATGCCGACCACGTTGTTCGTCGACCCCGACGGCACGGTGGTGTACCGCCACACGGGCGCCCTCGACCGCGAGCAGCTCCAGGCGCTGCTCGCCGAACATCTCGACGTCGATGCCTGACGGTCGCCGGGTAGCCCGGAGGCGCGAGTTGGCGGTCAACCCGCCCCACCGGGTAAAGTTCGGGGCGCGGAGAGGTCGGTCGGACCGCGACAGAAGGGGCAGGCGTGGAGTGGCTGGGTGACTTCTTCCGCGCCCTGCCGCAGGCGCTGCAGGCGCTCTGGCGGTTCGGGGACGGCTTCTACGGTCTTGCGGTCATGCTCGGCTACGCGGGGCTCGCGCTGCTGTTCGTCTTCCTGGCGCTGAAGCTCCGCCCCACGCGCGGGTGGCTCTCGTCCATCTTCGGCATCATGGCGGCCACCATAGGGTTCTTCTGGGGGTTCGGCATCCTGCCGTCCGCATGGGTGTACTTCGCCGACGGCCACCGCGAGCTGCTCGAGGGCACCGTCATCCCCTCGGCCCTGCCGGGAGCGGAGAACTTCTACGAGGTCTTCCGCGACTCCGTCGTCATGGTGCTCACCGGACTGGGCGTCGCCGGCTTCTGCCTGGCGGCCCTCGCCATACAGAGGCGCTACCCGAGGGCACTCGTCGAGGGGGAGGAGGCTGGACCGAGGACGGGTGGCTACAAGTAGGGCAGAGTTGGGGCACCATGGGAGGGGACCGACGACCGCGGTCCCCCGGGACGGACACGGTCCTGCCCGGGACGCCACCAACAGCGATGTGAACAGGACGCCGAGATGGGACTGACCGACCAGGGCCTCCACCCGGAGATCTTCGACGACTACCGGATCGAGACCGTCGACCCGAACTGGTTGCAGGAGCGGGTGAAGCCCAAGCGCCACATCGGGCTCACGCCCGAGCTGTGCATCCTCTGCCGGGCCTGCGAGGACGTGTGCCCCTGGGAGTGCATCTTCATGATGGCGCCCGGCATCATCAAGGAGGCGGAGAACCCCGAGGTGCTCACGCTTGCCAACACCGCCTCCGCCGTCTTCGTCATCGACGACAACGAGTGCACCCGCTGCTCCATCTGCGTGGAGCGCTGCCCGTCCGACGCACTGTGGCTGGGCCGAGTCGCCAACAACTGAACAACTGATAGGAACGGCTGCGTGAGCAGGATCCCGTCGCCCGGCGAGCTGAAGAAGCGCGCGCAGGACAACGTCATATGGAAGTCGATCTTCCGGCCGGGCTCGATCTACCGGAAGGGCTATCGCGACACCTCGCGCGACCGCGCCCTCGCGGCCATGAACAACCTGCTCTACCACCTGCACCCGGTGAAGGTGAAGCGCCACGGGCTCAAGCTCACCTACACCTACTGTCTCGGTGGCCTGAGCTTCTTCCTGTTCATCCTGCTGACGATCACCGGCATCTTCCTCATGTTCTTCTACCGGCCCGCCGCCGGTCCGGGGAACGAGCTCGCCTACATCGACATGCAGAACCTCCGGGACACCGTCGCCTTCGGCGAGCTGGTACGCAACCTCCACCGGTGGGGGGCGCACGCCATGGTCCTCACGGTCTTCCTCCACATGGCGCGGGTCTTCTACCACGGCGCCTACAAGCCGCCGCGGGAGTTCAACTGGGTCGTCGGCATCATCCTGCTCGTGCTCACGCTCCTGCTGTCGTTCACCGGCTACCTGCTCCCGTGGGACCAGCTCGCGCTCTGGGCGGTGCAGGTCGGCACGAACATGGCCGGGTTCACCCCGGTGTTCGGTCAACAGGTGCAGTTCGTGCTCATCGGCGGCGTGGAGGTCGGGCCCGACACCCTGTTGCGCTGGTACGTCCTCCACGTCCTCGCGCTCCCGTTCATCCTCACGATCTTCCTCGCGGTGCACTTCTGGCGCATCCGCAAGGACGGCGGCATCTCCGGTCCCCTGTAGGAACAACTGACCTTCACCCTCCCCGTCACCACCCTCTCCCGAGGAACCCGCGATGGCTGAAGAAGTCGAGATGGACCAGCAGGTCTACGACGACCTGATCGCGCAGGGCAAGAGCGAGCGCATCGCCCGGGCGAAGGCCAAGGCTGCCGCCGTGCGGGCGAAGAAGGGCACCGACGGCGACGGGGCGGGCGCGTCCGAGGGGGCCAAGCCCGCAGCGGCCGCCGCATCCGCCGGGGGCGCCCCGCAGGCGGGCGGCGGCGAGTCCCCGGCCGGGGTGGCGACCCAGCCGCGCACGGGCACGGCGCTCACCCCCGAAGAGCGCCAGGCTCGGGTGAAGGCGGCGCTCGCCCAACGTGGCAACGGCGGAGGTCAGCAGACAGCCAGCCGCCTCGCCGACCAGCAGCACACGCACCGGCTGCTCGCCATGGTGCCGCCCACGGGCATCCAGCAGATCCGCTCCAAGCAGGAGGACAAGGTCTACACCTGGCCCCACCTCATCACCGCGGAGTTCCTGGCGCTCATGGCGGTGACCGCATTCCTCACCGTGTTCTCGCTCTTCATGAGCGCGCCCCTGCTCGAGCTCGCCAACGCCCAGGTCACCCCCGACCCGTCGAAGGCGCCGTGGTACTTCATGGGCCTGCAGGAGATGCTCGCCTACTTCCACCCGATGATCGCCGGCGTCACGATCCCCACGATCGGGATCATCATCGGCATGGCGCTTCCCTACATCGACAAGAACCCGTCGGTGCGCCCCGAGAACCGGAAGACCGCCATCGTGGGCTTCACCTTCGCCCTGATCTTCAACGCGACGCTCGTCACGGTCGGTTCGTTCTTCCGCGGTCCGGGGTTCAACTGGGTGTGGCCGTGGGTGGACGGCATGTGGTTCGTGCTGTAAGGAGTTCGAGATGTCAACCCTCGCGTTCGTGCTCACCGCCATGACGGCCGGTCTGCTCGCGCTCGCGTACTGGTGGATCCGTCGCTGCAACCCCGCGGCGGCCCTCGACGGCCCGCCGTCCCTCGCGCTGCGCCCGCTGTCGACGGACTGCGAGATCGGGCGCCAGCTGCAGATGGCGTCCGCCGCGGGGGCGGCCGGCGCCGGCACCCCGCGCGGGTCGGGCGGCGGCGCGGGTGCCGCCACGGCACCCCAGCGCAAGAAGCCCACGGGGCCGTCCCGGCGGGCGTTCCTGCGGGGCTCGCTCGCGTTCGGCTGGCTCGGCGTCCTCGGCGGCTTCAGCGCGGCGTCACTCGCCTACCTCTGGCCGGACCTGCGCGGCGGGTTCGGCGCGGTGCTCGACGCGGGCGACGAGGAGGAGATCCTCGAGGACATCCGCTCCAACCGCGAGCCTTACGAGTTCGGCCCCGGCCGGACCTACTTCGTCGAGTACAACGAGGCGGAGGACCCTGACGGCGTCTACGCCGACCTGACGAACGGCGCGCGCATCATGGCGCTGTACTGGACGTGCGTGCACCTCGGGTGCAAGGTCCCGTGGTGCGCGAGCGCGCAGTGGCTCGAGTGCGCCTGCCACGGCTCTGCGTACAACCGCTGGGGGGAGTACCAGGACGGACCCGCGCCGCGGGGCCTCGACCGGTTCCGCGTGGAGATCCAGGACGGGGTGGTCATGGTCGACACCTCGGTCGTCGTGAGCGGCCCCTCGCGAGGCGCCGGCGTGCTCGACCAGCCGCGCGAGGGCCCCAGTTGCATATAGCGGCGGCCGGCTCGCCTCCCAAGCTGCGCAAAGGCAGACACCTGTGACCTCAACGACCCTCGCGGTGGCGATCCTCGCCCTCGCCGGCCTTGCGGTGCTCGGCTTCATCGTCGTGAACGCCCGCCGGCCGAAGCGGGCGTTCGAGGACGTGCCGCCGGCCATGCGTCCGGGGTACTCCGACGAGGAGCTCGAGAAGACCGTCATCGAGCGCTACATGGCGTGGGGCGTCGTGCTGACCTTGTTCTTCGCGGTGTTCTTCCCCCTCTACTGGCTGAACGAGACCCGCAGGCTCAACACCGAGCAGCAGAACTTCTACGTGCAGTCGGTGGTGCGCGGCGAGGAGGACTACCTCCTGCTGTGCTCGCAGTGCCACGGCAGCCAGGGCCAGGGCGGCGCCGCGTCCGCCCCGGACGACCCTGCGAGCGTGTGGCCGGCGCCTGCCCTGAACAACATCGTCGCGCGCTACCAGGAAAACTCCAACATCACCGACATCGAGGACTTCATCATCTCCACGATCGAGCGTGGTCGTCCCGGCACCCCGATGCCCGCGTGGGGCCGCGCCTACGACGGCCCCCTCGTCGACGAGCAGATACAGAACATCACGAACTGGATCCTCGCCCACCAGATCGACCCGGAGGAGGACCCGGAGGCGATCACCCAGGCCTCCGACGCCATCGGCGTCGGCGGTGAGGAGCTCTACCAGAACAACTGCGCGAAGTGTCACGGCGCGGCGCTCGAAGGCGGCGTCGCCCCGTCGCTCGTCGGGGTGTTCGAGCGGCACACCGAGGCGCAGGTCCTCGCCATCCTCCGCCACGGCATCTACGTGCCGACTGGGGCGATCATGCCGCCGTGGCAGGAGGGCTACACGTACGAGGGCGCCCGGTACACCGACAGCGCGCTACGGCGCATCGTCGAGTACATCCGGGCCCAGCAGCCGGCTGAGCCCCCCCAAGGTGACGAGGACGCCAGCCCCGGAGCGGTCGCGGCGCGGTAGCGCGCCCAAGGCGGACAGGACGAGACGGTGCAGCTGCTCACAGACCTCACGATCTTCGGCGCGCAGGGCGTCCCGGGGACATCCCCCTCGGCCCGGCTCGCGGTCCCCCTCGGCATCCTCGTCTTCTACGGCAGCATCTACCTCCTGCTGCGCGCGAACCTCGGCACCCGTCGCGCGTACCTCGTCCTCGCCACGTCGTTCTTCGGCTTCATGATCATCATGAGCCTGTTCTGGACGCTCGGCGCACCCGGGACCCCCCAGGCGGCGGGCCCCACGTACCTGCCGACCCAGCCGTCGGATGCCTACCAGCCGACGTGGACGCCGTTCGCCGGCGACAGCCTCGTGGCCGAGCGTCCCGACTATGCGTTCGTGCAGGACTACCCCGACGGGTTCGGTGAGGTTCCCGAGGACTTCGCCCGCACCGGCAACGCCGGTGTGGAGTCCACCCTGAGCTTCTTCGCCGAGAGTGGCCGCCAGCCGGTCAGCGGCTTCGACTCCGACTGGGAGCCCGTGGAGGTTCTCTACGCCGAGGCGCCGAACGGCTTCCCGGTCGTGGCCGTCACCTTCCAGGAGCCGCCTCCGGAGGAGGGTGCCGAGGCGGAGGCCGGGGCGGAGCCGGACGCGGAAGCCGGGGGGGAGGCTGACGTCGAGGCCGCCCCTGAGGCCGAGGCCGAGGGCGACGACCCGGCGGGCGACCCCGCGGAGGAGCCGGAGACGGTTACGCTCTTCGCCTTCTACGACGAGGGGGCGCCGCTCTTCCCCGGGTTCGTGTTCATCGGCCTGTCGCTGCTCGGCTTCCTGCTGCACGCGGCCCTGCTGAACGCCGACGAGGGGCGGGAGCAGCGCGAGCTCGCCGAGCTGGCGCCCGAGGAGGAGAAGGTGCCCGCCGGCGCCTGAGGGTCCCGCCCGCCCCGGCGGCCTGCGCCGGCTGGGGGGGCCACTAAGATGGACGGTGCGATGCGTCTCCTCTCGCTCCGCCGTCTCTTCCTGTGCGTGGCCCTCACCGTGGCGGTGACCGCATGCGGGGTCGGCGGTGGGCAGGAGTCGGCGGCCGGCCGCTTCGTCGAGGGTGCGGGCGCCGCCGTCTTCGCGGTGTCCGACCGCGAGCCGGCGCCGGCCGTGGCGGGGGAGACCCTCGACGGCGAGCACCTCGAACTCAGCGACCTCGAGGGACCCGTGCTCGTCAACTTCTGGGCCTCGTGGTGCGGGCCGTGCGTGCGGGAGGCCCCGCACCTCGCCGCCATCGCCGAGCAGTACGCGTCCCGGGGCCTGCACGTCGTCGGCGTCAACGTGAAGGACCAGTCGGTCGCCAACGCGCGGAGCTTCGAGCGCGACCACGCCATCCCCTACCCGTCCTGGTACGACGAGGCGGCGGTCATCGCCGCGTCGTTCGGGGGGATCGGGCCGGGCGCGCTGCCCTCCACGCTCCTGCTCGACGCCGAGCACCGGGTTGCGGTCCGGCTCTTCGGCGCGGTCACCGCGATGCAGCTCGCGCCGCACCTCGAGGAGCTGCTCGCCGAGGGCACCGGAGATGATTGAGTGCGCGAACGCCGTCTGCGCGCTCGTCACCGACGCGAACGTCCTGCTCGCGGCGGCGGTGGCGTTCGCCGCCGGGGTCGTGTCGTTCGCCTCTCCCTGCGTCGTCCCGCTCGTCCCCGGTTACCTGTCCTACATGACCGGCCTGTCGGGCGCGGAGCTCGCAACGGGGCAGGGCCACAACCGCCTGCGCGTCCTCGGCGGTGGGCTGCTGTTCACGCTCGGGTTCGCGGTGCCGTTCACCCTGCTCGGCCTCGTCGGCGCCACCCTCGCCGTCACCCTCCAGCACCGCCCCTGGCAGATCGCGATGGGCGTGCTCGTCGCGATCCTCGGGCTGGCCTTCACCGGTCTGCTGCCGTTCGACCTCCTCGAACGCGAACGGCGCATCAGCGACGTCGCCATCGACCGGGGGATGCTCGGGGCGATGCCCCTCGGGTTCGTGTTCGGCGTGGGCTGGGTGCCCTGCGTCGGTCCGGCGCTCGGCGCCATCCTCACCCTCGGCGCGGCCACGACGGCGGCCGGCGGCACACCGGTGCGCGGTGCGGTGCTCGCCTTCGTCTACGCGCTCGGCCTCGGACTGCCGTTCGTCCTCTTCGGGCTCGCCTTCCACCATGCCGGCGGCGCGCTCGGCTTTCTGCGCAGGAACGCGCGGGCGTTCCAGGTGGGGGGCGGGCTGATGCTCACGGCGGTGGGCGTGGCGATCGCCACGGGCCTGTGGGACCTGTTCATCGACGCGCTGCGCCCGATGATCCAGGGCTTCGAGCCGCCGATCTGACCGCGCTCATGTACAGCAGCGACAGGCTCCCAAGGTGACCGAGACCACCGCGCCGGCCGAGACGCGCCCGCGCCCGCCGCACCCCGGCGGCGGCGGGCGCCTGCCGGTGATCCCGGGCCCATGGGAGACCGCCGTGCGGGCGTGGCGGCGGCTGCGCCGCATGTCCACGGCGCTCATGCTGCTGTTCGCCCTGGCGGTGACGAGCATCCTCGCCACCTTCATCCCCCAGCAGCCGCTCGTGCCGACGACGGTGGCGGACTGGCGCACCGGTGAGGCGGGGCCCGGCGCGGCGGTGGCGCAGGCGTTCGACGCCCTGGGCCTCTTCGACGTCTTCGGCACGTGGTGGTTCACGGCCCTGACCGTCCTGCTGTTCGTGAGCCTCACCGGCTGCCTCCTGCCCCGATGGCGCGCCTTCGCCCGGGTGGTGCGCCGCCGCCCCGTGGCCGGCCGCAACCTCACGCGCTTGACGAACCACCGCGAGATCGTGTCCGAGGCGACCCCCGACGCGGTGCTCGCCGCGGCAGACCGCCTGCTCGCCCGCAACCGCTTCCGGCGCCGGCGGCTGCCCGCCTCGCAGACCGCCTCGGGACGCCGGCAGGTCGCCGGCGAGCGCGGGCACTGGCGGGAAGGTGGCAGCCTCGTCTTCCACACCTCCTTCTACCTGCTGCTCGCCGGCGCGGTGATCGCCCACACGTACGGCTTCACCGGGCAGCTCAACATCGTCGAGGGCTCGAGCTTCGCCGACACCCGCATCTCCTACGGGCTGGCCCAGCCGGGCCGCTCGTTCGGCCTGGACGACCACCGGGGGTTCGTCGTCACCCTCGACGACTTCACCGTCCGGTACCACGACGCAGAGGTCGCCGGTGGCTGGCTGGCGAGCGACTTCGTGTCGACCATCACCATCAGCGAGGACGGCCGGGCGGTGCGCACCGAGCAGGTGCGCGTCAACCATCCCGTCAAGCACGACGGCATGAAGATCTACCAGGCGCGCTTCGGCATGGCGCCGCGCGTCGTCGTGCGCGCCGGGGACACGGTCGTCTTCGACGAGCGGGTCATGCTCTCCGACGCGGGCTCGGGGGTGTGGACCGGTGTGGCGAAGGTCTCCACCGGCGGGGGCAGCGGCGACGACGCACGCCCGCAGATCGCCCTCGACATGGTGTTCCTCGCCAACGCCGCCGTCGACGACAGCGGGGTGCCCTACAGCCGCTCACCCGAAGCGGACAACCCCCGCCTCATCGCCGACCTCTACGTCGGCGACCTCGGCCTCGAGCGGCCGGTTCCGGCGAGCGAGTTCGACCGGGAGGAGGGCACGCGGCTGGACCCACCGGCGATCCTCGCCGAGGGCGGATCGGCCGCCATGGCCGGGGGCAACCTCACCGTCGAGTTCCCCGAGCTCGCGATGTGGTCGGGTTTCCAGGTGAGCCACGCGCCCGCCCGGTGGCTGCTGCTGCTCGCCGGGATGCTCATGCTCACCGGGCTGCTACCATCCCTCTACAGCTACCGGCGTCGGCTGTGGGTGGAGGCCTGTGAGGCCGACGGCCCCACCCGCGTGACGATCGCGGGGGTGGCCCTCCAGCGAAAGACCGCGTTCGCCGACGAGTTCGCCCGTCTCGCCGGCGAGCTCGAGTTCCAACTCCAGGTGAAGGAGAAGGCCGGCTGATGGTCAACACGGCGCTCGCCGAGACGTCCACCACCCTCTTCCACGCGGCGTTCCTCACCTACATCGTCGCCATGGTCGGGTACTTCTTCCGCCTCGCGTTCACCCACGTGCGGGCCGACGGCACGGCGGCCGGCACCCGTGCCGGCACCCGCGTCGGCCAGCTCGGCACCGCCCTCGCAGTGCTCGGCGTCGCCCTGCACGCGGGCAGCGTCCTCACGCGCGGCTTGTCGGTCATGCGCGTCCCGCTCGGCAACATGTACGAGTACTCCTCGTTCATGGCCCTCGTCGCCATCGCCGTCGGTCTCCTCGTCGTCCAGCGGCGGATGGGCTACGGCCACGTCATGGGCTTCGTGCTCGCTGCCGGGATCCTCATGATGGCCTCGGGCCTGCTGCTGTTCGTCGAGGCCAGCCCGGTCATGCCGGCCCTGCAGAGCTACTGGCTGAAGATCCACGTGTCGTCGATGATGGCCTCCGGCGCGATCTTCATGGTCGCCTTCGCGGTCACGGCGCTCTACCTCGTCAAGGACACGGCCGAGCGCCGGGTCTTCCGCCAGGGGCGCATCGGGGCGTCGTCGGTCGGGGCGGCGAAGGTCGCGCCGCCCGAGGAGGACCGGCCCCCGGGCTACGAGGCGGACGGTGACCTCGACGGTCGTGGTCCGCTCGCGGCCCTCGCGCAACGCGACGTCCTGTCGCCGGTGCTGTTCCCGGTCGTGCCGTTCCTCGTCGTCGGCGTGTTCACCCTCGTGGTATGGCGCGCGCCGGCCGCGGCGCTCATCGCATCGAGCGTGGCGGCGCTGCTCGGCACCGCCGCCTGGTACGCCGTGCCGACGCTGCCGTCGGCCGCCCGGCTCGACAACCTCGCCTACCGCGTCATCGCGTTCGGCTTCCCGATCTTCACCTTCGGGGTCATCGCCGGGGCGATCTGGGCGGAGGAGGCATGGGGCCGCTACTGGGGCTGGGACCCGAAGGAGACCGGCTCGTTCTTCACGTGGACGCTCTACGCGGCCTACCTGCACGCCCGCTCGACGGTGGGTTGGCGCGGCCGGCGGGCCGCCTGGGTGGCGGTGACCGCCTTCGTGGCGCTCATGGTCACCTACTACGCGGTGAACCTCTGGGTCGTCGGCCTGCACTCCTACGCGGGCGTGTAGGTCCCTTTGGCGGCGCTCTTCGGGCTCCTCGCCGCCGCCGGGTACGGGACCGCCGACTTCCTCGGCGGATGGGCGTCCCGGCGTGAGGGCGTCCTACCGGTGGTGCTCGGGTCCCAGGCGGCGGGGCTCGTGGCCCTGCTCGTCGTGCTCGTCCCTTCGACGGCGGGGACACCGACGGCCGCGGCGCTCGGGTGGGGGAGCGCCGCGGGCACGATGGTCGCCCTGGGCCTCGTCGTCTACCTCCGCGCGCTCGCCGGCGCCCGCATGGGTGTCGTGGCGCCGACGACGTCGGTGGTGACGGTGGCCCTGCCCGTGTGCGTCGGCCTGCTGCTCGGCGAGCAGCCCTCGACCCTCCAGCTCGCCGGGATCGCCGTCGCGGTCGCCGCTGTGGCGCTCGTGTCGCTCGCGCCCGCCCCGGCCGGTGACCCTGTCGCCGTCGCGCCCGCGGGCCCCTGCCCCCCCGCGGTCGCACCGGCTGTCCCGCCGGCCGTCCCCTGCTCGCCGGACCAGGCGGGCGGGCGGCGCGGCGCACGTCCTCCCGGAGTCGTCGGCGCGCTCGCGTCCGGTGTGCTGTTCGGCCTCTTCTTCGTCTTCATGGACCGCGCCGGGCCCGGGTCGGCACTGTGGCCGTTGCTCGCCGCCAACGTCGCCTCGTTCGCTGTCGTCGCCGGGGTCGTGGCGGCGAGACGTCGACCGTGGCGCCCGGGGGCGGGCTCCCTGCCCGCGATCGTCGGCGCGGGCGTGATCGGCACCGCCGCGAGCCTCGCGTTCCTGCTCGCCGTGCGCCGGGGCATGCTGTCGCTCGCCAGCGTGCTCGCGTCCCTGTCACCGGCGACGACGGTCGTCCTCGCCCGAATCGTCGTGCGTGAGCGCCTGGCGCCGCTCCAGCTCGCCGGGCTCGGCGCAGCCGTCGCCGGGGTCGCGCTCATCGGGGCCGGCTGACGGGGCGCCGCCCGTCGCCGGGCGGGGGCACCGCCGGCCGCTACTCCTCGTCGAGCAGGTGCGCCGGAGGAGGCGGCAGGTCGGTGCGGGGAAGGCTCGCCCGGTCGACGGCGTCCGCGCCGTCCTCGGGGCACACCGGCTCCCATGGGTGCAGCAGCCGCCGGCAGCGTGGACAGGCGCGCTCGTCGAGGTCGACCTCGAGGCCCGAACCGCCGCCGGGGCGCTCGTCGTTGGTGGGTTTCCTGGCGAAGATGCCCATCGGCCCAGTCTAGGGGGCGGGGCATCCTTCACTCGTAGAGCATCGCGGGCGTCAGCACCCCGCGGCCGTCACGCGCGACGACGTGGAGGTCCGGGGGCACCCCGTAGGGCGATGCGCCGAGCGTCGCGCGGAGCCGCCCGCGTTCGGCGTCCCCGTCGACGCCGGTCGCCCAGAACGCGGCCGCGGCGGCCACGGCGGTGGTGCCGCGCAGGGCGAGGGCGTCGACGCCGACCTCGGAGGCACCCGACGCCCACCACGGGCCGCACGCCGTCCCCTCGCGCGCGCCGAGCCAGTTGCGGGCGATCGTCGCGAGTCCTTTCGCCTGGCTCGCCGCCACGACGTCGCGGCTGGCCGCAAGCACCCCGGCGCCGCGGCCGAGCTCGAACGCTTCGCGGTGGGGCCCGACCACCGCCATCCACAGCCGAAGGAACGGATCGCGGACCTCGTAGCGCACCCGCCGGGTCCGCCGCGGGTCCTCACCGATCGGGGTCAGCCGATCGAGCAGGCTCAGCCGCTCGAGTGCGGTGAGCGCCTCGCTCGTCGTGGCCGGCGCGAGCCCCGCGCGTTCACGCAACGCGGTGAAGGTGTCCGCCCCGAGCGCCACGAGCTCGAGCAGCCGTGAGGGTGCCGACCCCACCGGCAGCTCCTGGAGGACGACGGTCATCTCGTCGCCGAGCGGCGCGCCGGGCCCGTCGAGCAGGTCGGCGAGGTTCGTGAGCGCGTCGTGCCGGGGGTCCCACAGCGCGAGGTAGCGGGGCATCCCACCCACCGTCGTGTACGCCTCGACCCAGGCGGCGGGATCGTCGCCTCCGATCAGCAGGCCGGCCTCGCGCCACCCGAACGGGGCGAGGCGCAGGTGCGCGTCCGCGCGCCCGAACAGCGGCGCGTCCGCGGCGACCAGCTCCTCCATCAACCCCACGTGGCTGCCGGCGAGGACGACCGACAGCCTCGCGTCGCCGCGGTGGTCCCAGCGGGCCTGCAGCGTCGAGGCCAGCGCGGGGTCGGACCCGCAGAGATAGGGGAACTCGTCGAGGACGAGCAGCAGCGCCTCGCTCCGCCCGCGGGCGAGCAGGTAGCCGAGGGCAGCGTCCCACGACTCGAGGTGGCCGAGGTCGAGCAGGTCGCCGGGGGCGGGCGGCACCGCGGCCCGGATGCGCTCCTCGAGCCGGCGCAGCGCCTCGCTGACCGGCGCGCGGGTGCCTGGCAGGAAGATCGCCGGCCGGTCCGACGCCTGGCAGAAGCGGTCGAGCAGCGCGGTCTTGCCGACCCGCCGGCGGCCCGAGACGATCGCGAGCCCCGGCTGCGCGCCACAGGCCCGGTCCAGTGCCGCGAGCTCCCGTTCACGATTAACGAAGTTCGCCATAGGCGAAGTTTGGCACAGCCGAACGGAAATCCGGGGAGGTGGTTCGGGCGCGGGACGGCGGGGCCGGCTCAGGCCTCCGTATCGACCGCCGAGGTGCCGGGGCCGCGCTCGAGACCGCCGCGGCGGGTGTTACCACCGGCCCACACGCCGCCCGCGACGACGAGGCCGATGCCCGCTGCGAGGGCGACGCCGCTTGGGAGCCCGAAACCGAGGATCGCGAGCACGACGCCCACGGCGACCACGACGAGCGGCAGCCGCTGCGGGCCCGCGTCGATGCCACCGTGGGGTCCGCCGCCGGGGCGGGGGATGGCGTCGACCTCCTCGTCGGGCAGGCGCGCGAAGTCCGACTCGTAGCCGCGCTCGAGGATGCGCTCGTTGTTCTCCTGTGCGGGTCCCGGCACCTCGCGCTGCTCGCTCACCGTCGCTCCCTTCGTCCTCCGTGCGCGTTCGTACCCGGTTGGCGTCACGCGCACCCCCTCTGCACCGCTTGCCCGTATCCTTCGACCGGACGCCAGGGGACCCGCCCGCTGGGGAAGCCGGTCCGCATCCAGGCGTCAGCCAGCCGAGGATCTGGAGAGTTCATGCGCGTCAAGGCCCTGCTGCTCGTGCTCGCCCTCGCTCTCGCGGGGACCGGCTGCGACCGCGGCGAGGACAGGCCCGGTAGGCCGGAGGGCACGACCGCGCCGGGCGAGACGTCCCCCGACGGGCCCGCGACCGATGAGGCGCTCGAACGCGTCGCCGAGGCCGCCCAGAACACCCTCGACGAGGGCACGGCGCGGTTCACCCTCGTCGTCCACGCGGACGACATGGGCGCCGCCACGGGACAGCCCACGACGATCGAGGGGGAGGGGGAGGACGACTTCGGCGCGGACCGGCGGCGGCTGAGCGCGGGCGCCGAGGGCGAGCAGGAGATCATCGTCGACGGCGCGGAAGCGTACTTGCTCCTGCCCGCTCGCGGGGTCGAGCAGTGGGGCCGCCTCGACCTCGGTGAACGGTCGGCTGGGGCAGCGGGCGCCCTCGGTGGCGCGGGCCCGCTCGCGCTGCGCAACAGCCGCGGGATCCTCGCGCTGCTCACCGACCAGGCAACGGAGGCGCGGGATGCCGGCGAGGACGACGTCGACGGGCAGGAGGCGACGCGCTACGAGGTGACGGTCCCGCTCGCCGGCTCCGGTCGGGGCGAGGGCGGTGACGCGGCGGGCGGCGAGGAGCTTGCCATGGACGTCTGGGTCGACGCCGACGACCGCGTCCGCCAGGTCGCCTACACCACGCAGGTCACGCCGGCCGCCCCGCCCGACGACGCGGGCGGGGACGCGCCCGACGACGCGGCCGACGACGCGGGCGGGGACGCCGCCGACGACGCGCAGGCCGAGGGGTACGCCGTCGCGGTCACCCTCACCTACGTCGAGTTCGGCGTCGAGGTCGAAATCGAGCTGCCCGAGGAGGAGATGATCTTCGACCTCGGCGGGTAGGCGGGCCGGGAGCCGGGCCCCGGGCGGGCCGGTCGGCGGTCAGGTCTCGACGGTCAGGTCTCGGCCGGGGGGGCGACCTTGCCGAGCGCCGAGCGGGACAGCGCGTCGACGACGGCGAGCTCGCGGGGTGCGGCGTAGGCGGCTGTCCGCTCGGCGACGAAGGCGCGCAGCTCGTCGAGCCGGGGCGGCCGCGCCGGGTCGGCGGGCACGACCGTGGCGACGACCCGCTGACCCCACTCGGGGTCCGGTCGACCGGTGACCGCCGCGTCGGCGACGAGCGGGTGGGTGCGCAGCAACGCGGCCACGCCGTCGGCGGCGACGTTGTGCCCGCCGGTGACGATGACGTCGTCGGCGCGCCCGCGCACCTCCAGGCGCCCGTCCGGTCGGAGGCGTCCGACATCGTTCGTGCGAAACCAGCCGTCGACGAGCAGGCCGTCCCGCGGGTGGCCCCGGTAGCCGGACAGCAGCACCGGTCCGCGCACCGCGATGCGCCCGTCCTCGTCGACGGTGACGTCGACGCCGTCGAGGGGCACCCCGTCGTACACGCAGCCCCCGCACGTCTCGGTCAACCCGTAGCTCTCGACAACGCGGGCGCCCGCCGCCCGCGCCCGTGCGAGCAGGCCAGGGGGTGGCGCCGCCCCGCCGAGCAGGATCGCCCGGAAGCGGCGGAGGTCGGCTCCCGCGTCGAGCAGCCGATGGAGCATCGTCGGCACGAGCGAGACCATCGTCGCGTCGGCCACCGCCACCGCAGCCGGGTCGAACCGCGGATGCACGACGGGGGCGGTGCCGAGCAGGCGCGCGCGCATGAGCACGCCGATGCCGGCGACGTGGCTCGTCGGCAGGCAGCACAGCCAGCGGTCCCGTCCGGCCGCCGCGCCGAGGCGGGCGACGCTCGCCCGCGCCGACGCCGCGAGCGCAGCGCCGGACAGCTCCACGCCCTTGGGCTCTCCGGTCGAGCCAGAGGTCGCGACGACGAGGGCGGTCCCCGGCGCCACCGGCTGGCCGCCGTCGAGTCGCCGCTCACCCGCCTCGTCGACGATGGCCGTGGGGCGCAGGGCGGCCAGCGCGCGCGCGAGCGCCGGGGCGGGCAGGTCCGGAGCGAGCGGGGCCGCCGCGTCCCCGCGGGCCCACACGGCGTCGAGGGCATCGACGAATGCGGGACCGGGTGCAACGCGCAGCGCGACGAGCTCGGGTTCTATCCTGTCCACCGCTGCTACCGTACCTTTCGAGCGAGCACTCTAGGAGCGGTCACTTGATCGATTGGAAGGCCTCCGGGGACTACACCGACATCCTCTACGACACCGCCGAGGGGATCGCGAGGATCACCATAAACCGCCCAGAGGTGCGCAACGCCTTCCGACCGACGACGCTCTTCGAGCTCTCGCACGCGTTCAACGTCGCACGCGACGACCCGGAGATCGGCGTCATCATCCTCACCGGTGCCGGGGACAAGGCCTTCTGCTCGGGCGGCGACCAGCGCATCCGCGGTGACGACGGCTACCGCGACCCGCAGGGCATCGGGCGGCTGAACGTCCTCGACCTGCAGATCCAGATACGCCGCACGCCCAAGCCGGTCATCGCGATGGTCGCCGGCTACGCCATCGGCGGGGGCCACGTCCTCCACGTCGTCTGCGACCTCACGATCGCCGCCGACAACGCCCGCTTCGGTCAGACCGGCCCGCGGGTCGGCTCCTTCGACGCGGGGTACGGCGCCGGTCTGCTCGCGCGCACCGTCGGGCAGAAGAAGGCCCGCGAGATCTGGTTCCTCTGCGAGCAGTACGACGCGCAGGAGGCCCTGGCCATGGGCCTCGTCAACACCGTCGTGCCGCTCGACGAGCTCGAGGCGACGACCGTCGAGTGGGCCCGCAAGATGCTGGCGAAGAGCCCGCTCGCCCTGCGCATGTGCAAGGCGGGCCTGAACGCCGCCGACGACGGGCTGGCGGGCCTCCAGCAGCTGGCCGGGGACGCGACGCTGCTCTACTACATGAGCGAGGAGGCCCAGGAGGGCCGGGACGCCTACGTCGGCAAGCGTCCACCGGACTTCAGCCGGTTCCCCAAGCGCCCGTGAACGTGACGGGGTCCCGGGCGTGAACGTCTACGTCGAGGCGGCGCGGCCGCGGACGCTGCCGGCGGCGGTCGCTCCGGTCCTCGTGGGCACCGCCGCGGCTGACGCGTACGTCGCGTGGCGGTTCTTCGCCGCCCTCGTCGTCGGCGTCGCGATCCAGGTCGGGGTGAACTACGCCAACGACTACTTCGACGGCGTGCGCGGGGTCGACACGGCCGAACGTGTCGGTCCGCGCCGCGCGGTGGCCGCGGGGCTCGTCGTCCCCGCGCGCATGCGGGCGGCGATGGTCGGCGCCTTCGCGGTCGCCGGCGTCGCCGGCCTCTCGCTGGCGGCCGCGGTCGACTGGGAGCTCATCGCCCTCGGCGTGCTCTGCCTCCTCGCCGCCGTCGGCTACAGCGGCGGGCCGAGGCCCTACGCGTCGGCGGGCCTGGGTGAGCTGTTCGTGTTCGTGTTCTTCGGTCTCGTCGCCACGGTGGGCTCCGCCTACGTCCAGGACGAGGCGATCGTGCCGGCGAGCGTCGTGGCGGCGGTGTCGATGGGGCTGCTCGCCACCGCGCTGCTCGTCGTGAACAACCTTCGGGACATCCCCACCGACGAGGCCGCCGGCAAGCGCACCCTCGCGGTGCGCCTCGGCGACGAGGGCACGCGCGCCCTGTATCTGGGCATGCTCGCGGCGTCGTTCTTCCCGCTGCCGCTGCTCGCCGGGACGACGGCGAGTCCCTGGCCGCTCATCGCGTTCGCGGCCCTGCCCCTTGCCGTCCACGCCGCGCGCATCGTGCGGGCAGCCGACCGCCCGCCCGCGCTCGTGCGGGGACTTGCGGCCACCGGCCAGTGCCAGCTCGTCTTCGGGATCCTGCTCGCCGTCGGCCTCGCGGTCGGTTGAGCCCACGTGCGGCTGATGCGGCGCGTCGCGGTAGCGTTCTGCCATGGTGACGGTGCCCGGAGGGCGGACCCCCGTCGGCCCCGTGGGCGCTCCGGCCGCGCGGTGAGCCGGCCGGGCCGGGCACTCGTGCCGTTCCGCATCCCGCTGCGCACCCGCTTCCGGCGCGTCGACGCGCGGGAGGGCGTGCTCGTGCAGGGGCCCTGCGGGTGGGGCGAGTTCTCGCCGTTCCCCGGGTACGGGCCGGAGGTCGCCGCGACATGGCTCGCCGCCGCTCGCGAGGCCGCGTTCCACCCCTGGCCGGTCGGACTGCGCGACAGCGTGCCCGTGAACACCACCGTGCCCGCCGTCGGACCCGAGCAGGCGCACGCCATGGTCACCGCCTCGGGCTGCGCGACGGCCAAGGTGAAGGTCGCCGACCCCGAAGGCCCCGAGCCGGGCCTGACCGCCGACCTCGCGCGACTCGAGGCGGTACGCGACGCGCTCGGCCCGGCCGGGCGCATCCGCGTCGACGCCAACGCCGCGTGGGACGTCGACACGGCCGTGCGCGCCCTGCGGGCTCTGGACCGCTACGAGCTCGAGTACGCCGAGCAGCCGGTCGCAACCCTCGAGGAGATGGCCGCGTTGCGCCGCCGCGTCGACGTGCCGCTCGCCGCCGACGAGTCGATCCGCAACCTCGTGGGGGGAAGCCGCCCGGAAGGCGTCGCCGCGCGTCGAACCGCGGTGCGGGAAGCCGCCGACATCGTCGTCGTCAAGGTGCAGCCGCTCGGGGGCGTGTGGACCGCCCTCGAGCTCGTCGAGGTCATCGGCCTGCCCGCCGTGGTGTCGTCGGCGGTGGAGACCTCCATCGGTCTGGCCGCGGGACTCGCCCTCGCCGCGGCTCTGCCCGAGCTGCCCTACGCCTGCGGCCTCGGCACCGCGACGCTGCTGCGGGCCGACGTGGTCGCCGACCCCCTCCTGCCGGTCGGCGGGCGCCTCCCCGTGCGCCGTCCGGTCCCCGATCGCGCCGCACTCGCCCGCGCGGCCCCATCGGAGGGTGAGGCACGGCAGCTGCTCGACCGTCTCGAGGCCGCAAACCGGGTGGCCGGCGCGTGAACCCTTCGACCGCGCTCGCCCGGACCGTCGTGGACGAGCTCGCGCGCGCCGGCGTCAGCGACGCGGTCATCGCCCCGGGGTCCCGCTCGGCCCCGCTCGCGATGGCGCTGCACAGCGACGCGCGCCTGCGCCTGCACGTGGAGATCGACGAGCGCTCCGCCGCGTTCCTCGCCGTCGGCCTGGCGAAGGGCAGCGGGCGGCCCGCCGTGCTCGTGTCGACGTCGGGGACCGCGACCGCGAACTTCCACCCGGCCGTCGTCGAGGCCGACCACGCGCGGGTGCCCCTGCTCGTGCTCACCGCCGACCGCCCCCCGGAGCTGCGCCACACCGCCGCCAACCAGACCATCGACCAGGTCAAGCTCTACGGTGGAAGCGTGCGCTGGTTCGTCGAGGTGGGCGCACCCGGCGACAGGCCCGACGTGGCCTACTGGCGGTCGCTGGCCGCCCGCGCCGTCGCCGTCGCGGCCGGCCGCCCGCCCGGTCCCGTCCACCTCAACCTCGGTTTCCGCGAGCCGCTCGTGCCCGACCCCGGCGGAAGGCCGGACGACGGCCTCGACGGCCTCGACGGGCGCCCCGGCGGGCAGCCGTGGACCGCCGCCAGCCCCTCGCCCGGCCCGCCGCCGGCCGAGGAGCAGGTGGAGCGACTCGCGGACCGGGTCGCGACCGCCGAGCGCGGCATGCTCGTCGCCGGTGACACCACCGCCGCGCCCGAGCCGCTGCTCGCCCTGGCCGCCTCGGCCGGCTGGCCGGTAATCGCCGAGCCGCTGTCGAGCGCGCGCAGCGGCGACCAGGCGATCTCCACGGCCCACCACCTGCTCGCCTGCGAGCGCTTCGCCACCGCGCACCGCCCCGACCTCGTCGTCCGCGTCGGCAGGATCGGCCTGTCGCGGGCGTTGCTCGCCTACCTCGACGTCGGTGTCCCGCAGGTGCTCATCGACCCCGACGGCGCCTGGCTCGACCCGACCCGGGTGCTGACCGAGGTCCTCGCCGTGGACCCCGCCTCCCTGTGCGCCGCCGTGGCCGAACGCCTCCCCGCGCCGCGCCCCGGGCCCTGGCTCGCGGGCTGGCAGGCCGCCGAGCGGCGCGCCCGCGCCACCGTCGACCGCGTCCTCGACGCCGAGGTCGCCCCCAGCGAGCCGCGAACCGCCCGCGACCTCGCCGCCGCCCTGCCCGACCCCGGCGTGCTCGTCACCGCGTCGAGCATGCCGGTCCGCGACCTCGACCAGTTCATGGTTCCCCGCCGCGGGCTGCGCGTGCTCGGCAACCGGGGCGCGAGCGGCATCGACGGGTTCGTCTCCACCGCCCTCGGCGTGGCGCTCGCCGTCCCGCACCCCACCGCGGCGCTCGCCGGGGACCTGTCGGTGCTCCACGACCAGAACGGCTTCCTGGTCGCCGACCGGCCGTCCCTCGTCCTCGTCGTGGTGAACAACGACGGGGGCGGGATCTTCTCGTTCCTGCCCCCCGTCGACCACCCGGCGAGCTTCGAGCGGGTGTTCGCCACCCCGCACGGGATCGACTTCGCGCGGCTGGCGGCCGTCTACGCGATCGCCCACACCCGGGTCGAGCGGGCCGCCGACCTCGTCCCCGCGGTCCGCGACGGCCTCGTACGCGGCGGCGGGGTCCACCTCGTCGAGGTGCGGACCGACCGGGCCACGAACGTGACGCTGCACCGTCGCGTGACCGCCGCGGTCGGGGAACAACTCCGTCCGTGACCGTCCGCTCCATCAGCGCGAGCCAGACCCGCCGCCTGCGCCAGGCCATCCTGCGCCCCGGCCAGGCGTGGGCGGACACCGCCTACCCCGGCGACCCCGACGCGTCGACGCTGCACGTCGGCGCGTTCGCCGGCGACGCGCTCGTCGGCGTGGCCTCGGTCTACGCCGAGGCCCCACCGGGCCAGCAGGACCCGGCCGCCTGGCAGCTGCGCGGCATGGCCACCGTTCCCGCCGTTCGCGGGCAGGGGCACGGGGCGGCCCTGCTGCGGGCCGTGGTCGGGCACGTCGCCCGCATGGGCGGCGTGCGGCTGTGGTGCAACGCCCGCACCCCCGCCACCGGCTTCTACGCCCGTCACGGGTTCGCCTCCCGCGGCGAGGAGTTCGTCATCGACGGCATAGGACCCCACGTCGTCATGGAACGCGCCGTCGCACCCGCCGACGAGCGCCTCGGCCTCCCGCCGGACCCGGCGGCGCAGCGGGTGGAGACGCCGCGGCTCCTCCTGCGCCGATGGCGGACCGCCGACCTCGAGGCGTTCGCGTCCGTCAACGCCGACGCGGAGACCATGCGCACGGTCGGCTCGGGCCGGCCCCTGACCGCCGAGGAGTCCGCGCGTGCGCTCGAGGGACTCGTCGGCCACTGGGAGGTCCACGGCTTCGGCCTGTGGGCCGTGGAGGAGCGCGCCACCGGGCGTCTCATCGGTCGGGCCGGACTGTGGCACCCGCCGGACTGGCCGGACCTCGAGATCGGCTGGCTCATCGCCCGCGACCAGTGGGGGCGGGGGTTTGCCACCGAGGCCGCCCGCGCCGGCCTCGCCTACGGCTTCGCGCAGCGCCGGGCCGACCGTGTCGGCAGCATCATCCGCCCCGGCAACGTCGCGTCGGAGCGCGTCGCCACCCGCGTCGGCATGCGCTCCGCCGGCGACACCACCTGGCGCGGCAACCCCGTGCGCACCTACACGATCACCCGGGCCGAGTGGGACGCCACCGCCCACGCTGGCGGCGAGGGCACGCTCCCGCTGCCGGAACGACGGCTGCCGGGGGGGAACCCGCCCGGGCCGCGGCGCGTCTGACCCCTCGACGTTTCCGTTCGGCGCAGGCTCGCCGAGGCGCAGGGCAGGCGACGCTCCGGCTCGCCAGGGAGGTGCTCGACATGCACAACGCGAAGGTGCTGGCCGCAGCCTATGTGGCGGTGCTCGCCGTGAGCGCTCTCGTGGCGGGCCTCGCCGTCCCCGACGCCCCGATGCGGATGCCCGACGTCGAGCTCGCCGCCGCCCTCACGCCCTTCGACGAGTGCGGTGACGCGCTCGCCTACTTCACCGAGACCGCGGCGGCGCAGGCCGCGACCCGGGACCGGCGAGGCGGGTGGTTCGACCAGATGGCCGTCGAGGACGCCGGCGAGGAGTCCGCGTCTGCCGACGGGGCGGCCCGGGCGGCGGCGCCGACCGCAGCCGACGCGGCGGGGGGGGAGTTCTCGGGCACGAACGTGCAGGAGGCCGGCGTTGACGAGCCCGACCTCGTCAAGACCGACGGGCGGCGCATCGTCACGGTGGCCGGCGGGCGCCTGCACGTGATCGACGCGACCGCCGCCCCGCCGCGCCTCGTCGCCACCCTCTCGCTGCCGGGTGAGGCCTGGGGCCAGGAGCTGCTCCTCGACGGCGACCGGGCCCTTGTGTTCTCCACCACCTGGTCGGACCGCCCGCTCGCCGACACCAGCCGCCCGGCCCCCGGCGGCAGCCCGCAGAGCGTGCTCACCCTCGTCGACCTCGCCGAGACCGCCACACCGCAGGTGGCGTCCACGTTGACCATGGAGGGTGAGTACGTGTCGGCCCGCATGGTCGACGGGGTCGCCCGGGTCGTCCTGCGCAGCTTTCCCGGACCGGTCGCCGACCTCTCGATGCGCGGCGCGCCCGCCGGCTCCGGTTGGGCGGAGGAGGCCCTGGCCGACTCGACGATCGCGGACTGGGTTCCGTCGTACCGCCTCGAGGGCGCGACGACCGTCACCGAGCCGCTCGTCGACTGCGAGCGGATCCACCGGCCCGCCGAGCCAGCGGGCACCGGGCTCGTGACGGTCCTGTCGGTCGACCTCGCCGGACAGCTCGAGCCGGGCGCGGCGACGAGCGTCGTCGCCGACGCCCAGACCGTCTACGCCTCGGCGGAGACCCTCTACGTGGCGTTCGGCCGGTGGGGCGAGGCGCCGGAGTCCACGGAGATCCACGCCTTCGACATCACCGACCCGGCCGCCGCGGTGTACCGGGCGTCGGGTGCGGTCCCCGGCCGCCTGCTCAACCAGTGGGCGCTGTCCGAGCACGACGGTCACCTGCGCGTCGCGACGACCGAGGGGGACACCTTCGCGGGCGACGCCATGACCATCGAGCCGGCACCCGGCGTCCCGGGCATGCCCGCCCCGCCGCCCTCCGCACCGTCGCAGAGCGCCGTGACCGTCCTCGCCGCGCAGGGCGCGGAGCTCGTGCGTGTCGGCCGCGTGGAGGGTCTCGGGCCGACCGAGCGGATCTACTCGGTGCGGTTCATGGGCGACGTCGGCTACGTCGTCACGTTCCGCGAGACGGACCCGCTCTACACCCTCGACCTGTCCGACCCCGCGAACCCCCGGGTGGTCGGCGAGCTGAAGATCCTCGGGTACTCCGCCTATCTCCACCCCGTCGGCGACGGGCTGTTGCTCGGTGTCGGCCAGGACGCCACGGAGGAGGGACGCGTGCTCGGGACCCAGCTGTCGCTGTTCGACGTGTCCGACCTCGCCCGTCCCACGCGCGTGCACCAGACCACCCTCCCCGGCGGCCACTCGAGCGTCGAGTCCGACCACCGGGCGTTCCTCCACTGGCCGCCGACCGGCACGATCGTCCTGCCGCTGGAGATCTACCCGGTGGAGCCGATGCCCGAGCCGCTGATGGAGGGGGACGGCTCGGTGAACGTCGAGCGGGCCGTGACGGCGGGCGACGTGTTCGCCGGTGCGGTCGCTTTCACCGTCGATCCGGCGTCCGGCTTCACCGAGATCGGGCGCCTGTCCCACGCCTCCAGCGCCGCCGACCCGTGGATGTCGGGCATCCGCCGCTCGCTCGTCGTCGGCGACACCCTCTACACGGTGTCGGAGGTGGGGGTGCAGGCGGCCGACCTCGCGACCCTCGCCGAGCGGGCCTTCGTCGCTCTGCCGGGCGGGCAGGGACGGTGACGCGCCGGAAGCGGTGGCCTTGCTGCTCCCCCTACTCGCCTTCGAAGGCCGATTGCATGGCCCGCAGCTTGAGGCGGGTCTCCTCGAGCTCCTCCTCGGGGAGGGATCCGGCGACCAGACCCGCGCCGGCGAACAGCCGCGCGCGGGCGCCGGCGAGCTGGGCGCAGCGCAGCGCGATGCCGAACTCCCCGTCGCCGCGCGCGTCGACCCACCCGACCGGGCCCGCGTAGCGCCCGCGGTCCATGCCCTCGAGCTCACGGATGACGTCGAGGGCGGCTGCTGTGGGGGTGCCGCACACCGCCGCGGTCGGGTGCAGCGCGCCGGCGAGCGCGAAGGCGGTCGGCCAGGGCGGGCCCGCGAGCGTGCCGCGAACGCGCGTGGCGAGGTGCTGGACGTTGGCGAGTCGCAGGAGGAATGGCTGGGCGTCGACGGCGAGCTCGACACAGCGTGGCGTGAGCACGTCGGCCACCGAGGCGACGGCGAAGGCGTGCTCGCTGCGCTCCTTGCCCGAGGAGAGCAGCCGCTCGCCGACTGCGGCGTCGTCGGCTCCGTCCGTGCCCCGTCGAGCCGTTCCCGCCAGCACGAGCGACTCCACCGACGCGCCGGTGCGGCGCACGAGCAGCTCGGGGGTCGCCCCGACGAGCCCGTCGACGACGAAGGCGTAGCAGTCGGGGTAGGCCCGGGCGAGCCGCCCGGCCAGGCGCCGCGCGTCGAACGGCGCCCGCGACCACACCGCCTGGTCGCGCGCGAGGACGACCTTGTCGAGCCGGCCCGCGTGGATGCGCGCCGTGGCGGTGGCGACGGCCTCCAGCCATCGCACGTCGGGGATCGACGACCCGGCGTAGCGGATCCGACGGTCGACCCCCGCGTCCGCGGGCGCGTCGCCGTCGACCGTGTCGACCTCGGCGACGCTCGTCCTCCACACCCGCCCACCCCGGCGGAGCGTCACGACCGCCGGCACCACGAGCACCGACCCGGGCGAGCGCGGGTCGAACGTCGCGCTCACGAACGCGACCGGGCCTGATCCGGGCCCGCCGGTCGGGCCGTGCGCCACCGCACCCGCGAACACGTCGTCGAGCTGCGCGGCCGCCCGCGCGAACCGGCCGGTGCCCGTGCCGACGTCGAGGCGCAACGCCTCGCCGCGGCCGACGAGCCCCTCGGCGCCCCGCACCCAGAGCGCTCCGCGCCGGGGAGGCAGCTCGGCGACGAGGTCGACGTCCTCGCCGATCTCCTCGGAGGTCGCGACGAGGGGTCGGGGCACTAGCCGCCCTCGAGGCGGGCCGTCTCGCTGCGGGCCACGGCCACCTCGGCGGCGTCGCCCTCGGCGACGAACCGCGCGCGCGCCCGTTCGATGAGCAGTCGGCGGAAGTGGTGGGCGACCACCGCGCTCGTCGCGGGCAGCATCCGGCGGAAGGCCGTGACGAGGCGCTCGGACGCCTCCTGCTCCGAGGCCGCCGAGCCCTGGATCGGGTCCCGGACGAAGCGGGCGAACAGTTCGACGGCGTCGTCGGCGATCCCGCGCATCGCCTCGTCGTAGCGACGGGCGAGGTCGAGCAGCTCGCCGAGGGGCACGCCGGCGTCGAGCAGCTCCAAGCCGGCCGACACCGCCTCGGCGTCGCCGACGGTGTAGCGGGGCTCCCCGTCGACCCGGCGCGGCAGCAGCAGCCCTTCCCGTTCCATGACCTGCAGGAGGGCGGGGGAGACCCCGGTGCGCCCGGCGACCTCGTCGGGGGTGAGCAGGGCGGTCTCCGCCTCGTCCGGCAACGGATCGGCCAGCGCGGCGGCCAGCGCCTCGTCGCCACCGTCGAGCTCGCCTGAAAGCACCCGGCGGATCGTGCTGAGGGGGAAGCCCTTGGCCTTCAGTTCGCGGATCTGCTCGAGCCGGGCGGCGTGCCCGTCGTCGTACCAGGCGGCGCGGCCCTCACGGACCGGGGGGTCGAGAAGGCCGAGTCCCTGGTAGTACCGGACGGTGTCCACGCTGACGCCGCAGCGGGTGGCGAGGTCGTCGACTCGGTAGCGCATGAGCCACCACTCTACGAGTGGTCGCTCGAAACGACTGCCGCGCACAAGGTCGCGGAGACCCGCCGGCGCCTCCGTGACGCCGGCGGCCCCTCCGGTTACGCGGGAAAGGCGTACAGGGCGGTGGCGAAGCCGGCGACGGCCGCGAGGAAGCCGCTGCCGAGCAGCGCGGCAACGCGCCGCCGGACGGCCTCGACCTCCGCGACCTCTGCCTCCTCGTCGACGAACTCGGTGCGCGTCGGCGCGGGCGGCGCCGGCGGCGGAGCGGGCGGCAGTTCGGCGAGGGACACGTCGAGGACCGACGGCGGCGGATCGTTCCAGGACAGCAGGGCGCCGAGGGCCGATTCGAGCTCGCCGACCGAACCGTTCAGGAGCGGCGGGGACGTGGGGGCTGGTGCGCGGACGCCGGGGCCAGGCGCGGCGGCGGTCGCGAAGGCCGGCTGGACGGCGGCTTCCCAGGCGAGGACCTCGTCGTAGGGGTGCGCGAGGTGATCGTCTGCCGGGGTGGTCGCGGGGACGACCGTCTGCACGGCCATCGGCGGCGGACCGGCGAGGGGGCTGCCCGCCGGCGCGGGGTCGGCGACGGGGCTCACCGCGATGGGCGCGGGGTCGGCGACGGGGCTCACCGCCGTGTGCTCATGGTCGGGCACGGGGCTCACCGCCTCGACGACCGGCTGGTGACTGGTCGCCGGACGTGGCGATGCGACCCGGTGACCGAGGAGGCAGCGCCCGTCGGGACCCACCGTCACCGTCGTCCCGCACATGCGGCAGCGGCGCGCGTCGATGTTCGTCTTACCCTTGCGCTTGCGGATCGTCATGGTCGCTCCCGTGTGTCCGAAGGCTCCTCCGCCAGCATCGGCACGTCGGGTGCTGAACTTGAGGCGATGGTGGCCCGCCCTCGCGTGGACGCCCGCCTTTGCGACCCCGCCTAGACTGCGCGCCCGTGACCGCCGTCCGCTGCCTCACCGGCGCCCCCCGCCCCGGCGCCGGCCACCGTCGGGCGTGACCGTGCTCCCCGACCCGCGTCCGGGCCCCGAGAAGCAGGCCGCGCTCGTCCAGCAGATGTTCGACCGGGTCGCGCCGCGCTACGACCTCGCGAACAGCGTGCTCTCGCTCGGCCAGGACCGCCACTGGCGCAGGGTCACCGTCGCGGCGGTCCGTCCCCGGCCGGGGGAGGTGATCCTCGACGCGGCGGCCGGCACGGGGCCGCTCGCCGCCGAGCTCGCGGCCGCCGGCGCCTCGGCCATCGCGCTCGACTTTAGCTGGAACATGGTCCGCACCGGGGCGGAGCGACAGCGTGACCGCGGGCTGCTGTGGTGCAACGGCGACGCGACCCGCTTGCCGCTGGCCGACGGCGCGGTGGATGCGGTCACGATCGGGTTCGGGCTGCGCAACCTGCCCGACACGTCGGCGGGCCTGCGGGAGCTGGCCCGCGTCACCCGCCCCGGTGGGCGCCTCGCCGTGCTCGAGTTCAGCACGCCGGTGTGGCCGCCGTTCGCCGCCGTCTACACCCGCTACCTCACCCGCCTGCTGCCGCTCATGGCCCGCTTCGTGACGAGCGACCCGGCCGCCTACCGCTACCTCGCCGACTCGATCCGGGCATGGCCCGACGCCGACGGCCTGGCCCGACGGATCGCGGACGCCGGCTGGACCGGCGTGCGCTACAAGCGGCTGTCCGGAGGCATCGTCGCCCTCCACCACGCCCTGCGCGCCCGCTGACACGCCCATTGTTGCAGCACCGGAGGCCGCATCTAGACTGAGGCTTGAGAAATTCTTCACAAGGCACCTCCCTGTGCACCGCCGCGACCCGGGTAGGCTGCCGTCACGACCGACCCCGCTTCCGGGAGCATGTGTGCGATGACCGTCGAGCAGCACCGTGGAGGGCGGTCGATGACCCGCCGGCCGTCGGGCGGGGTGACGCACGCCGACGCCGTCGTCGTGGGGGCGGGACCGGCCGGTTCGGCGGCGGCGACGTTCCTCGCGCAGGCCGGCCACGACGTCGTCCTGCTCGAAAAGGAGCGGTTCCCCCGCGTGAAGGTGTGCGGTGACGGCCTCACGCCCCGGGCGGTGAAGGCGCTGCGCGCGCTCGGCCTCGACGACGAGGCAGAGGGTGGGGTCGAGGGCTGGGACCGTCAGCAGGGGCTGCGCATGTACGGCGGGGGAGTGGTCCTCGACCTGCCGTGGCCCGAGCTCGACAGCTGGCCGTCGCACTCGCTCACCGCGACGCGCGAGCTGTTCGACGAGACCCTCGCCCGCAACGCGGTCAAGGCGGGGGCGCAGCTGTGGGAGGAGACGGAGGTGACCGGGCCGGTCTACCTCTCGGGTGCGCACCGCCGCGTCGCGGGAGTGACCTACCGGCGCGGGAGCGCCGCGGGGGGGACGGACGCGACGGGGACGATCCGCGCACCGATCGTGCTCGCGGCCGACGGCGGGTCGTCACGCCTCGCCGTGCAGCTCGGCCTCCACCGCGACCGCAGCCGCCCCATGGGGGTGGCCGTGCGGGCCTACTATCGCGCGTCGCGCCCGCTCATCGGGATGATGGAGGGCTTCCTCGACCTGGAGCGCGACGGCGAGCTGCTGCCCGGCTACGGCTGGATCTTCCCGCTCGACGACGGGCTGCTCAACATCGGCTGGGGCCTACTCAACACCTCCGAGCACTTCCGGTCGACGAACTACCGCAAGACCCTCGACGAGTGGGTGAGCGGCTTCCCGCCCGAGTGGGGCGTCAGCAAGGAGACGATGGTCGGCAGGCCCCGCAGCGCGGGGCTGCCGATGGGGCACAACCGGCGCCCCCCGGTCTACAAGGGCGTCATGCTGGTCGGCGACGCCGCCGGCATGGTCAACCCCTTCAACGGCGAGGGGATCAGCTACGCGATCGAGGCCGCGGCCCTCGCCGCCGAGGCGGCCGACGTCGCCATCGAGCGCCGCTCGGACGAGCCGCTCGGGGCGTACGAGCGCGGTGTCGACGGCGCCTGGGGCAGCTACTACGCGATGGGCCGCATGTTCGTCGACCTCATGGGGCATCCGAGGGTCATGCGCTTCTGCGTCGAGTTCGGTATGCCGCGCCGGCGGATCATGCTGTTCGTCTTCCGGCTGATGGCCCACCTCACCAACACGCAGACACGCGACAACGCCGACCGCGTCATCCACGCCCTCGAGCGGGTGGTTCCCGCGCGATGACCCTCACGGCACGCGCGATGATCCTCACGGCACGACCGAAGGTGACCGCTTTGGTGCCGTTGCCGGTACCGACCTAGGCTGCACGCGTGTTGCTCGTCGACTACCTCCCCATCGCGATCCTCTTCGCCCTTGCCTTCGGGTTCGTCGGCGTCTCCGTGGCGGTGTCGAGCCGCCTCGGACCGAACCGTCCGAACCCCACGAAGGAGGCCGCCTACGAGTCAGGGATCATCCCCGAGGAGGAGACGAACGTGCGGGGAACCCGCTTCCCGGTGAAGTTCTACCTCGTCGCCATGCTCTTCATCATCTTCGACGTCGAGGCGATCTTCCTCTTCCCCTGGGCCGTGGTCCTCCGCGACCTCGGGTGGTACGGCTTCGGTGTGATGGCCGTCTTCATCGTCCTGTTGTTCGAGAGCTACTACTACGTCCTGCGCCGTGGAGGCCTTGAATGGGACTAGAGACGAGGCTGCCGAGCGGCATCCTGCTCACGAGCGTCGAGAAGTTCGTCAACTGGTCGCGCGCCGGGTCGCTGTGGCCGGCGACGTTCGGCCTCGCGTGCTGCGCGATCGAGATGATGTCGACCGGGGCGGCCCACTACGACCTCGCGCGCTTCGGCATGGAGGTGTTCCGCGCGTCGCCCCGCCAGTCCGACCTCATGATCGTCGCCGGACGCGTGAGCCAGAAGATGGCCCCCGTCGTCCGCAACATCTACGACCAGATGGCGGACCCCAAGTGGGTCATCGCCATGGGCGTGTGCGCGTCGACCGGCGGCATGTTCAACAACTACGCGATCGTCCAGGGCGTCGACCACATCGTGCCCGTCGACATGTACGTGCCGGGCTGCCCTCCGCGCCCGGAGATGCTCATGGACGGCATCGTGAAGCTGCACGAGAAGATCAGGAACGAGCAGTTCGTGGAGCGCCCCCGCAAGGGCGAGTCGATGGAGGACTTCCGCCGCCGCACCGGCTGGGCCGATCCCGTCCCGGCGGACGAGTCGCAGATCTCCTCGGCGAGCCCCGGAGGTGCCGGGCGGTGAGCGACAACCCCCGGATGGCGCACCCCGACACCGCGGCTGCGGAGCGGGCGCACCTCATCGAGCACGCCATCGAGCCGCAGCTGTCCGAGCGGCTCGCCCGCGTGCGCGACCGCATCGTCGCGCGGTTCGACGACCTCGAGGTCGCCGGCTTCCGCGGCGAGCTCACCCTCGTCGCCGAGCCCGGCCGCATCGTCGACCTCCTGCGGTTCTGCCGGGACGACCCGGAGCTGCGCTGTGAGCTGCTCGCCGACCTGTCCTGGGTGCACTGGCCGGGCGGCGTGCACCGGCGCATCGCGCAGGAGACGACCGGCTGGCCGATCTACGAGGAGGTGGTCGAGCAGGGGCGCATCGAGCTCGACTACGTCCTGTACTCGGTCACCCACAACCACCGCCTGCGGGCGCGGGTGTACCTGCCCGACGAGGAGCCGGAGATCGCGAGCGTCACCGACCTCTACGCCTCGGCGAACATGATGGAGCGGGAGGCCTTCGACATGGTGGGCGTGCGGTTCACCGGCCACCCCAACCTCGTCCGGGTGCTCATGCCTGACGACTGGGAGGGCCACCCTCACCGCAAGGACTACCCCCTCGGCGGCGTCGACGTCCAGTACAAGGGCGCGGTCGTCCCCCCACCCGACCAGCGGCAGTACTAGAGAGTGTCCTCATGACCCTCAGGCAGCGGCGCGTCAGGGAGCCCCGGTGAGCGACACGACCCGGCCCCGCAACGAGCTCGAGCCTCGCCACGAGTACACCGTCGTCTCCGGCGAGTGGCAGGACCTGCCCGAAGCGGTGCCCGACGACCTCATGATCATCAACATGGGCCCGCAGCACCCGTCGACGCACGGGGTGCTGCGCATGGTGCTCACCCTCGACGGCGAGACCGTCGTCGACAACCAGCCGGTCATCGGCTACCTCCACACGGGGATCGAGAAGAACGCCGAGTACCGCCCCTGGGTGCACGGGGTGACGTTCGTCACCCGCATGGACTACCTGTCGCCGCTGTTCAACGAGCTCGGCTACTGCCTCGCCGTCGAGCGCCTGCTCGGCATCGTCGACGACGTGCCCGAGCGCGCGCAGGCAATCCGCGTGATCATGACCGAGCTCAACCGCATCTCCAGCCACCTCGTGTGGCTCGCGACGACCGGTATGGAGCTCGGCGCCATCAGCGCCATGATCTACGGCTTCCGGGAGCGCGAGGCCATCCTCGACATCTTCGAGTTCGTCACCGGCCTGCGGATGAACCACGCGTACATCCGTCCCGGGGGTCTGCAGGCCGACGTCCCCGAGGACTTCGCCGACCGGGTCCGCGTCGTGCTCGCCGACATGCCCAAGCGCATCGGCGAGTACGAGGACCTCCTCGGGGAGAACCCCATCTGGCTCGAGCGCAACGTCGGGGTCGGGGTCCTGTCCGTCGAGGAGTGCCTCGACCTCGCCGTCACCGGCCCCGTGCTGCGCAGCGCCGGAGTCGCACACGACCTCCGCAAGGCCGCGCCCTACTGCGGCATCGAGCAGTACGACTTCGCGATCCCCACCGCCGACACGTGCGACGCCTACGGGCGCTACCTCATCCGCCTCGCCGAGATGCGCGAGTCGCTGGGGATCGTCGAGCAGGCCCTCGACAGCCTGCCGACCGGTCCCGTCATGATCGCCGACAAGAAGATCGCCTGGCCCGCCCAGCTCGGCCTTGGGCCGGACGGGCTCGGCAACACGAAGGCGTACGTCGACAAGATCATGGGCCAGTCGATGGAGGCCCTGATCCACCACTTCAAGCTGGTGACGGAGGGGTTCGTCGTCCCCCGCGGGCAGGTGTACACCGCCATCGAGTCGCCGCGGGGCGAGCTCGGCTACCACGTGACGTCCGACGGCACGAACAAGCCCTACCGGGTCCGCGTGCGCGACCCGTCCTTCATCCACATCGGCACGCTGCCCCGCCTCACCCGGGGGCTGCTCATCTCCGACGTCATCGCCGCCGTGGCGAGCATCGACCCCGTCATGGGCGGGGTGGACCGGTGACGTTCTCGGCGGAGCTGAGGGAGCGGGCGCTCGAGCTCGTGGGGCGGTATCCCGTCGGACGCAGCGCGCTGCTGCCGTTGCTGCACCTCGTGCAGGTCGAGGACGGCTATATCTCGCCGGAGGGGATCGCCGCGTGCGCCGAGCTGCTCCGCCTCACGAAAGCCGAGGTCGGCGCCGTCGCGACCTTCTACTCGATGTACAAGCGCGAGCCGCTGGGGGAGCATCTCGTCAGCGTGTGCACGAACTTCTCGTGCAAGGTCCGCGGCGGCCAGGAGGTCTACGACCGGCTGTCCGACAAGCTCGGCGTCGGCCACAACGGCACGACGCCGGACGGCACGTTCACCCTCGAGCACGCCGAGTGCCTCGGCAACTGCGAGGGGGCGCCGGTGGTGAGCGTCGACTACCTGAACTACGAATGCGTGTCCGCCGACGCGGCCGAGAAGCTCGTCGACCGGATCGCCGCCGGCGACGTGCCCCCGCCCACGCGCGGGATGGTCCCGCCCGGTGTGCGGACCGTGAGCTACCGCCTCGCCGGGCTGGGGCCCCGCGACCCGTCGATGCCCGGCGCACCGAGCAGCCACGCGCGCGCCGACGACGGGGCGGTGCCGCAGCCCGACGCCGGCCCGGGGGTCACCCCCGTCACGGTCGAGCCGTCGCTGTCGGACGCCGACATCGCCGAGCGCGCGGAGGCCCGCCGGCAGGTCCGCGAGGCCGGCTACGGTGACGAGGCCATCGAGGGCGAGGCCGGTCCGCGCTCGCGGGAGTTCCCCACACGACCGCAGGAGGGCGACCCGATCATCGACGACCCCACCCACCCCGGCCCCTCCGGGAAAGACCGATGAGCCGGCAGGTGCATGCCTCGGCCGCCGCCCAGGCGGCCAGCCCATCCCGGAGGGATCATGCCTCGGCCGCCGCCCAGGCGGCCAGCCCATCCCGGAGGGATCATCCCTCGGCCGCCGCCCAGGCGGCCAGCCCATCCCGGAGGGATCATCCCTCGGCCGCCGCCCAGGCGGCCAGCCCATCCCGGAGGGATCATGCCTGAGCCCGTCAGCGTGCTGACCCAGCGCTACACCGTCGAGGACGCCCACACGCTCGACGGGTACACGCGCACGGGGGGCTACGACGCCCTGCGCGAGGCGCTCGGCACGGCCCCCGAGAACCTCGTGCAGCTGGTCAAGGACGCGGGTCTGCGCGGGCGCGGCGGCGCGGGTTTCCCCACCGGGGTGAAGTGGGGTTTCGTGCCGAAGGACACGGGCAAGCCCGTCTACCTCGTCGTGAACGCCGACGAGGGGGAGCCGGGGACGTTCAAGGACCGCGAGCTCATGGAGCGCGATCCCCATCAGCTCATCGAGGGGATGATCATCTCCTGCTGGGCGCTGTCGAGCCACCGGGCGTTCATCTTCCTGCGGGGCGAGTATCTGTGGTCGGGGATACGCCTCGAGGAGGCCATCGCGGAGGCCTACGGCGCGGGCTACCTCGGCAAGGACGTCCTCGGCGGCGGGTTCGACTGCGACATCACCCTGCACTACTCGGCGGGCGCGTACATCTGCGGCGAGGAGACCGCCCTGCTCGACGGGCTCGAGGGGCGCCGCGGCCAGCCGCGGCTGCGCCCGCCGTTTCCCGCCGTCGCCGGGCTCTACGCATGCCCGACGGTGGTCAACAACGTCGAGACGATCGCCAACGTCCCCCACATCGTGTCCCGGGGCGTCGAGTGGTACCGCTCGATGGGCACGGAGAAGTCGCCGGGCCCGAAGCTGTTCTGCGTGTCGGGCGAGGTCGTGCGGCCCGGCAACTACGAGTGGCCGCTCGGCACCCCCGCCCGCCAGATCCTCGAGGAGTCCTGCGGGGGCATGCTGGAGGGCCGGGCGTTGAAGTTCTGGGCCCCCGGCGGGTCGTCGACCCCGCTGCTCACCATCGAGCACATCGACGTCGGCATGGACTTCGAGTCGGTCATGGCGGCCGGTTCGCTGCTCGGCACGACCGCCATGATGATGTACTCGGCGCAGACCAGCGTCGTCGACGCGTGCCTGAACTGGACCCGGTTCTACGAGCACGAGTCGTGCGGGAAGTGCACCCCTTGCCGGGAGGGGACGTTCTGGCTCGCGCAGATACTCGAGCGCATCCTCCACGGTCGTGGCACGAAGCAGGACATCGACATCCTCGACGACGTGTGCGACCAGATCTTCGGCCGCTCGTTCTGCGCGCTGGGGGACGGGGCGACGAGCCCGATCAAGTCCGCCCTGAAGTACTTCCGCGACGAGTTCGAGCACCTCGTCGAGCACGGCCGCCTGCCCGAGGGCGTGACGACCGCGCACGCCGGCGTCGTGACCGACAACAGTGGGCGTCACCGCCCGACCCTCTTCGGAGCCGCCTGACCCATGGCCGACGTCACCTTGACGATCGACGGCAAGGAGATCACCGTCCCGGTGGGGACGCTCGTGATCCGCGCCGCCGAGCAGCTGGGCATCACCGTGCCCCGGTTCTGCGATCATCCCCTGCTCGACCCGATCGGCGCCTGCCGCCAGTGCATGGTCGAGATCGAGGGTCAGCGCAAGCCGTTCACCGCGTGCACGACCCAGTGCACCGACGGCATGGTCGTGAGCACGCACTGGACGTCGGACGTGGCGGCGGCCGCGCAGCAGGCGCAGCTCGAGTTCCTCCTGCTCAACCACCCGCTCGACTGCCCCCAGTGCGACAAGGGCGGCGAGTGCCCGCTGCAGGACCAGACGCTCGCTCACGGTCCGCCCGACAGCCGCATGCTCGACCGCAAGCGGCGCTATGAGAAGCCCCTCCCGATCTCGACGCAGATCGCCCTCGACCGCGAGCGCTGCGTGCTCTGCGCACGGTGCACGCGCTTCTCCCAGCAGATCTCGGGCGACCCGTTCATCGAGCTTTTCGAGCGCGGCGCTCTCGAGCAGGTCGCCATCTACCCCGACGAGCCCTACGACAGCTACTTCTCCGGCAACGTCGTGCAGATCTGCCCGGTGGGGGCCCTCACCGCCACGAGCTACCGGTTCAAGGCCCGCCCGTTCGACCTGCGCACCTTCGAGGGCGTGTGCAACCAGTGCAGCGCCGGCTGCAACCTGCGCGTCGACGTCCGCCGCGGTGAGATCCAGCGCCAGCTCGCCCGCGACAACATGGCGGTCAACGAGTCGTGGAACTGCGACAAGGGCCGCTTCGGTTTCGAGTTCGTCGCCCACGCCGACCGTCTGCGCGAGCCCGCTGTGCGTGACCGCAACGGTGACCTCGCCCCGACGTCGTGGGTGACCGCGCTCCGGCGTGCCGCGGCCGGGCTGTCCGCCGCGCTCGAGGCCGGTGGCGGGCAGGCGGTCGGTGTGCTCACCGGTGGGCGGGTCACCGACGAGGACGCCTACGCGGTGAGCCGGTTCGCACGCGACGTCCTCGGCACCGACAACGTCGACTTCCGCCTGCGCCCCCGGACCGACGCGGAGCGCGACGTCCTCGCGGCGGTGTCGGGCACCGTCGGACCGACCTACGACGACGTCGAGGCCGCCGACGTCGTCGTCGTCGTCGGCCTCGACCCCGAGGAGGAGGTGCCGATCCTCTTCCTGCGGCTGCGCAAGTCCTGGCGCAGGCGCGCGCAGCGCATCATCGCGGTGGGGCCCGTTCTCGGGTCGCTCGAGGAGATCGCCTGGCGCTGGGTGCGCACCGGCGCCGGGCAGGAGGGCGGCGTGCTGAGCGCCCTCGCGGCAGCCGGCGACCACTCCGCCGACGGTGAGCTCGCCGACGTCGAGGAGGCGCTCGCGGGGGCCGGCGGGGCCGTGGTGCTCGCCGGTGAGCGCCTGGCTCTGTCGCCCGGAGCGTTGCCCGCCGCCGCGCGCCTCGCCCGCGACCGCGGCTTCGGGTTCGCCTGGGTGCCCCGGCGCAACAACGCCCGGGGGGCCGTGGACGCAGGCCTCCTGCCGGGCCTGCTGCCCGGCGGCCGGCGCCGCACGTCCCCCGGACCGGTGGCCGAGTCCTGGAACCGGCTGCCCGGGGCCGACGGCCTCGACACCCGCGGCATGCTCGAGGCCGCCGCCGCGGGTGAGCTGAAGGCCCTCTACCTCGTCGGCGTCGACCCGGCCCGCGACTTCGAGGACCCCGCCCTGGCGGCGCGGGCCCTCGAGCGTGTCGACACCCTCATCGTGCAGGACCTCCTGCCGACCGCCTCGATCCGCCACGCCGACGTGGTGCTGCCGGCAAAGGCGGGGCAGGAGCGCGTCGGCTCCTACACCACCTGGGAGGGCCGCCGCCAGCCCTTCCCGCAGGCGGTGCCGGCCCAGGGCCTCGGGCAGGAGGACTGGGACATCGTCGGCCAGCTCGCGCGGGTGCTCGGCACCGACCTGGGCTGGCAGCGCGCCGAGGACGTGCGGCGGGAGGCCGCGCCGCTCATGGCGATCGACGAGCCCGCCCTCGAGCGACTCGGGGATCCCGAGGTCCCGCCTCCGACGTCGCCCGCGTCGGCGGACGACCCGGGGGGCGACGCCGTCACCGACGGGTTCGGTGTGGTGATCCTCGACGCGCTCATCGGCGAGGGCAGCATGCTGCTCGGGGCCGGGACGCTCCGCGCCTCCGCGCGCCCCCCCGCGGTGCTCGTCAACGAGGCGGACGCGCGACGCATCGGGCTCGGCCACGGCCAGCTCGTCGCCGTCGTCGGCCCGGGGGGACGCCTCGAGCTGCCAGCCAAGGTCACCGGGTACATCACCTCCGGGGTCGTCGGCCTTCCCGGCAACTCGACCGCCCAGCCACCCACCACCCTGCGCGACCCCGACGCCCCCGCGCACGAGCCGCTGCGGGTGCGCCTGGAGCCGGGCGCCGGCACAGGCCCCGTCGACCGCCCCGCCCCGCAGCAGCCGAGCGCGTACCTCGAGACGGAGCGCAAGCGGTCGGCGGCCGCCGGCCCGCCCCCAGCCCCTTTCCCGCCTCCCGCACCCGGGACGGTGGTGGAGCCGGCGGAGGTCGGTGATCTCGGCAGCCGGGGCAGCGGTCCGGAGGAGGCAGGCTCCGGCGAGCAGCCCACGGACCGACGACCCGACCGGGGGGGCAACGCCTGATGGACACCGTCGACGTGCTCATCACGCTGGGGGTCGCGGTGGCCGCCTTCGCGCTGTGGCTGTCCGCCACCGCCCTCACCATCTGGGGGGAGCGGCGCCTCGTGGCGAAGATGCAGTCACGCCTCGGCCCCAACCGCCTCGGTCCCGGCGGGATCCTCCAGACGATCGCCGACGGTGCGAAGCTCTTCTTCAAGGAGGACATCACCCCGTCGAACGTCGACCGGTTCACCTACATCGCCGCGCCGGTCGCCTCCGCGGTCGTCGCACTCGTCACCTACGCGGTCATCCCGTTCGGCGGGACCTTCGAGGTCGGGGACCGCACCGTCACCCTGCAGGTGTGGGACCCCGACATCGGGCTGCTGTGGATCCTCGCGATGAGCTCCATCGGCGTCTACGGGATCGTCCTGGCCGGCTGGTCGTCGGGGTCGAAGTACCCGCTCCTCGGCGGTGTGCGCTCCAGCGCGCAGATGATCAGCTACGAGCTCGCGATGGGCCTCGGCCTCGCGGCGGTGTTCATCTTCGTCGGGTCGCTGCGCGCGAGCGACATCGTCGCCAACCAGGCCGGCAGCTTCTTCGGCTTCTTCCCCGCGTGGCACATCATCCCGATGGCTCCCGCCTTCATGTTGTTCTTCACCGCCGCGGTGGCCGAGACCCAGCGGCCGCCGTTCGACCTGCCCGAAGCGGAGGGCGAGCTCGTCGGCGGCTTCCAGACCGAGTACTCCGGCGCGAAGTTCGCGATGTTCTACCTCGCCGAGTTCATGAACATGATCACGATGGCGGCGGTGACCGTGACGCTGTTCCTCGGCGGCCCGTCGGGACCGCTGTTCGGTCCCGCATGGCTGCAGGCGGTCCTGCCGACGGTGTACTTCGCGCTCAAGGTCTTCCTGTTCATCTTCATCTTCGTGTGGCTGCGGGGGACGTTGCCCCGGTTCCGCTACGACCGGCTGATGGACCTCGGGTGGAAGGTCATGCTTCCCCTTGGCCTCGTGTGGGTCCTGCTCACCGGCTTCTCCGTCGTGCTGCGGCAGACCGCCGACCAGGCAACCGTCGGACGACTCGCTGTGGGGGGCATCGGCGTCGCGCTCGCCCTGTACCTCGTCGCGCCGCTGTTCCGCCGGCGCGATCGGCCCGCCGGGACCGAGGGTGGGGGCGGCGGCGGGCCGATCGCGCC
>DATLGH010000087.1 GCA_035540635.1 Egibacteraceae bacterium
GATCTCCCGAGGGCGCCTCCAAAGCCGCCCCCCGCCCGGCAGGCCCCGGTCGTTTCCCGTGCAACGCCTCGGCTGCCGGTGCGTCTCGTACATGTTCCACGTGAAACGGCCCGGCGTCGGCGTCTCGCATCGACGGCTGCCCCGTCATGGGCCCGGCGTCCACCGGACTCGGCACAGGTGGGTCCGCTCGCCTTGCCTGTTCCACGTGAAACCCCGTCGCGTGCGGGGGCGGCGGTTTTTCGGGGGCTTCTTCGCCGTCGCGGGCCTTGGGGGCGGGAGCGCCCGGATGCGCCTGTTCCCAGTAGCGGTACCAGGGAGTCTGGGGCGTCGGCCGGTTCAACGGCGGTTGCCTCCCAGCGGGTCTGAACGCGGACGGCCCTCCCCGCGGGGGTACGGGGGGGGAGCGGGACCAAGCGCCCGCATGATAACAAGCCAGGTCGGCCGATCGGTGGAGGTGACCTCGATGCTGTGGAGGAGCTCAAGAGCGAGTGCTTCCATCGCCGCACGACTGGCGGCCAGCTCCTCGGACCACCGCGGGCCCTTGATCGCCGCGACGAGACCGCCCTGGCAGACGAAACCGCGCGAGAGCTCGAGCACCACGGGGAGGGCGGCCAGCGCGCGACTCACCGCTCCGTCATAGCTCTGCCGGTAGGCGGGGTCATGGGCGAGGTTTTCGGCCCGGGCGGCGACCGCCCGGACGTTGCGCAGGCCGAGGTCCTCGGCGAACGCCCGCACGGCATCGATCTTCTTCTGCGTCGCATCGAGGAGGGTCCACTCGACCTCAGGTGTGAGGACGGCGAGCACGAGACCGGGAAGCCCTCCACCCGTGCCGACATCGATCCAGCGCTGTCCCGGTTCTATCCCGAGCGCCGGGACGAGGGCGGCACATTCTGCAACATGCCGATCGCGCAGCGTCGCCCGTTCGCCGCGTGCCACGAGGTTGTGGGGCGAGGCGGCGATGAGCGCCGCGAGCCTGTCGAGCTGTGCCGCAGCTCCCGGGGGCGGCGCGGGGCTCATGGGCCGCGCCGTCGGAGAGCCAACCATCTCAAGGCTGAACCACAAAAGCGGAGTTCAGCTTCAGTGTGTGGTAAGCCGGGGAGGGCAAATGCAACCAAACCGGTCGAGCCGGCGCCCGAAGCGGTGCGGTGCGGTCCGCAGGGTGGCGGCACATCACCGAACAGGCCAGGCGCCGTGGCGCACGGGGCGCCCGACAGCGCGCCGCGCGCTACGTCTCGGGGTGGATGACGACGCGCCGCTTGGGCTCGTGCCCCTCGCTGACCGAGGTCACCCCGCCGGTCTTCGCGACGAGGTTGTGCATGAGCTTGCGCTCGTAGGCGTCCATCGGCTCGAGCCGGAACGGCTCGCCCGTCTCGCGGACCTGCGCGATGGCCTCGCGGCACTTGTCCCTCAGCTTCTCGGTCTGCCGGGCCTTGTAGCCCTCCACGTCGATGCGCACGTGGGCCCGTCGTTCGGTCTGGCGCTGCACCGCGGAGCGCACGAGCTCCTGCAGGGCGTCGAGCGTCGCCCCCCGCCGCCCGATGAGGATGCCGCTGTCCACATCTTGGAGGTTCACGAAGGCCTGGTCCTCGTGAACCTCGATCTCGAGGTCGCCGGGCAGGTCGAAGCGGTCGAGGAGCCCCTCGACGAAGTCCGCTGCGAGCTCTGCCTCCTCGTCGAGCTGGTCCATGCGTTCCTGGGGGGTGAGCTCGCGCTCGACCTCGCCGGCTCCGCCGCCCTCACGCCCGCCGGCCGCGTCGCCGGCGTCCTCCGCGTGGCCCGCCGTCGCACCGTCCGTGCGCGGGTCGTCGGGGCCATCGGCGCTCTGGGTCGTCTCGGTGTCGCTTTGTGCCACGCCATCCTCCTCGTCGCGCGTTTCGTCGCTGCGGGCGGCCTCCGCGGCTGCCTGCGGGGGGTGGTGCTCGTCGGTCACCGGGCGGGCCGTCACCCGGACATGTGCCCGCCGCCCGCCCCCGAAGAGCCCCCGTCGGCCCTCGGCGAGGACCTCCACCGTCGCCTCCTCCTCGGAGAGCCCCAAGTCTGCCAGCGCGCGCCGCACGGCCTCGTCGACCGTGGCCCCCTGTCCCTCCGCGCTTCGCGTCACCGTCGTCCCTCCCTGCCAACCCGCTTGGCGCCCAGCGCACACCGGATGTTACGCCTGCTTGGGCTTCGGCTTCGGCTTGCCGGGAGCCGCAGCGGGTTCGATGTTGCGGAACATGACGTACTGCTGGGCCATCGTCCACACGTTCGTCGTCACCCAGTACAGCAGCACGCCGATCGGCAGGTTCACGGCGAAGACCGTGAGGAGCACCGGCATGGCGTAGAGCAGGATCTTCTGCTGCGGCTGGTCCGCGGCGGCCGGGTTGCTCGCCATCATCTGCCGCTGGGACAGGAAGGTGGTGAGCCCCATGAGCCCGATGAGGATGATCACGCCGATCCCCATCTGGGCGGTCGGCACCTCGGCGAGGTTGGGGATGATGTAGAAGCCCTCGGTGGCCAGCTCCGGGACCCGCCGGTCGTCGCGGAGCAGGGTGAACAGCGCGAAGAAGACCGGCATCTGCGCGAGCAGCGGCAGGCAGCTGGCGGCAGGGTTGACGTTGTGCTCCTTGTAGAGCTTCATCATCTCTTCCTGCTGCTTCTGTCGCTTTTCGCGGTACTTCTCGGGGTCCGTGCGCATGAGCGACCGGTCGGCCTTGTACTTGGCCTGGATCTTCTTCATCTGCGGCTGCAGGCCCTGCATCGCCCGCATCGAGCTGATCTGCTTCACCGCGAGCGGCACGAGCACCACCCGGACCGCGAACGTGAGCAGGATGATGGCCCAGCCCCAGGGTGCGGCGCCGAGGAGCGGCAGCGGCTCGACCACGTCGTGGAAGAAGCGCAGGACGGCACCCAGTCCGTCGATCAGGCCTTCCCAGAGGGCCACGGGTCAGGTCCTTTCCCTGTCGGTGCCCGCCACGGGCGGAACCTCGTCGAATCCACCGGGGTTGAAGGGATGGCAGCGCCCCAGCCGGCGGGCCGCCAGCCAGAGTCCCCGCAGGGCACCGTGGCGGCGCAGGGCCTCCAGCGCGTACGCCGAGCAGCTCGGCAGGAACCGGCAGCGAGGGGCGGCCGACACGGGTTGGGGGACGAGCTGGTAGGCCCGCACGGCCAGCATGAGCAGCCGCGCCACGGGGCCGGGCGCCCGCCCGGAGGCGGCGTGGCGGGTGGCCGCGCTCATAGCTCCGGTCCCGTCGCGCCGGCGGACCCCCCCGGGGGCGCCCCCGGTCCCGTCGGGGAGGCGTCGGGGGTCGACGCCTCGGCGCGTGCGTGCACCCGCTCGAGCAGACGCTGCGCCTGGCGCACGAGGTCGCCGAAGTCGGCGGTGAGGACAGAAGAGCGCCCGACGACGACGACGTCGAGTCCCGGTGGGGGGCAGGAGTGCTGCAAGGCCGCCCGCAGACGCCGCTTCGCCCGGTTGCGGCGCACCGCGTCGCCCAGCTTGCGCCCGACGACGACGGTCGCCCGCCCGGGCCCGTCGTCGAGGCGACGGCGCCCGTGGACGGCCATCGCCGGTCCCTGGGCCACGTTGCGCACGGCGAAGACCGCACGGATGTCACCGGCGGTTCGGAGGCGGTCGAAAGCGGTCACGACGAAGACCCTAGCTGCGGACCGGCGCGGGGGCTGGAGATGACCGGGCGACTCGGCGCGCCCACTGTGCACCCACGTCATCCACGATAGGACCCCCGCCGGAGGGCCGCAGCCGACGGCTCACACGCTCAGCTGGCGGCGTCCCTTGGCACGGCGGCGGTTCACGATGGCCCGGCCCGCCCGCGTCCTCATGCGATGACGGAAGCCGTGCTTGCGCTTGCGGCGCCGGTTCTTCGGCTGGTACGTGCGCTTCATGACGAGGCTCTTTTCGGTTCGCGGGCTGCGCCCGCCGGTCGAGGTAGCGGTGGTCCGGCCCCCACGGCCTGGCAGCGGCGACGTCGGAGGCGGGCCCGGGCGCAGTGTTTGGGAGAGACGCGCGCCGGACGAAACGGCCGCCACGGCAACGGACGCCACGGGACGACAGCCGAGTCTAGGAGGCCTCCGCGGGGGTGTCAACCGGGGGACCCGCGAACCGCGGTGGTGGGGAAAAGGAGGTTGCCTCCACGGTGGCGGCGATCCTATACTCCGCCCCCGTTCGACAAGTACAGACGGTGCGCGGTCACGGCCCGCTTCCTCCGCAGCCGCATCTCGCGAGAGAGGTTCCCCGTGGCTTCAAAGGCTCTTTCCGCACGGTGACTGCGCCACCACGCCCGCAGACATGTCGCCGCTTCCCCGGTGCACGGCGTCGGTGCCCATCACCCGCCTCCGCATCCCGGTGACCGGCCGCCACGCCGGTTGCGCCTCAGGGGGGCGCCCGCTCACCAGAGCGCGGCCAGCCAGCACGCCAGCACCTTGGCCCTCGCACAAGGGGCCGCTTCCCCATCCACATTTGTGGAGCATGCTGTGGATAAGGGTTGTCGATCCGGGACGGACCGGACATTTGATGGAGACGTATGCGCGGCAGCGATGAGGGGGAGCACGTGTCGGATGCCACGGCCATGGAATCGGAGGGCCTCTGGAACCGTGCGCTCAGCGACCTGCGGGAACGCGTGAGCGGGGCGGCCCTGCGGACGTGGCTCGACCAGCTGCGCCCCGTCGGCTACAGCGACGACACCGTGGTGCTCGCCGCCCCCGACAACCTCTCGCGCGCCCGCATCGCCGACCGCTACACCGAGGCGTTGCAAGCCGCCCTGACCGAGGCGGCGGGGCGCCCGGTCGAGGTTCTCGTCACCGTCCGTCCCCCTGAGTCGGCGCCGCGCGTCGACGCCCTCGACGCCCAAGCGCCGCGCGCCGCCTGGGGGCCCGAGGAGTTCCCCCGTCCGACGGGGGACCGGGGCAGCCTGCTGAACCCGAAGTACACGTTCGACCGCTTCGTCATCGGGGCGAGCAACCGGTTCGCGCACGCCGCCGCCTTCGCCGTCGCCGAGGCGCCCGCCAAGGCGTACAACCCGCTGTTCATCTACGGAGGCGCCGGCCTCGGCAAGACGCATCTCCTGCAGGCCGTCGGCCACTACACGACGATGCTCTACCCGTCCCTGCAGTGCCGCTACGTGACGAGCGAGCAGTTCACCAACGAGTTCATCGACGCGATCTCGAACGGTCGCCAGGTGCCGTTCCAGCGCCGGTACCGCGACGTCGACGTGCTGCTCATCGACGACATCCAGTTCCTGGAGTCCAAGGAGCGCACCCAGGAGGAGTTCTTCCACACCTTCAATGCGCTCCACACGGCGAACAAGCAGATCGTCATCTCCTCCGACCGTCCGCCGAAGCAGATCGGCCGGCTCGAAGAGCGCCTGCGCACCCGCTTCGAGTGGGGCCTCACCACGGACATCCAGCCGCCCGACCTCGAGACCCGACTCGCCATCCTGCGCAAGAAGTCGGGACAGGAGGGTCTCGTCGTGCCCGACGAGGTGCTCGAGCTCATCGCGAGCCGCATCTCGTCGAACATCCGCGAGCTCGAGGGCGCGCTCATCCGCGTGACGGCGGCCGGCAGCCTCCAGCACACCGAGGTCAACCTCCACATGGCCCAGCTCGTCCTGAAGGACCTGTTCCCCGACGCGGGCAGCTCCCAGATCGGGGTGAGCCTCATCATGTCGGAGACGGCCGCCTACTACGGGTTCACGCTCGAGGAGCTGTGCTCGGGCAGCCGCACACGCCAGCTGGTGAACGCCCGGCAGATCGCCATGTACCTCACCCGTGAGCTGACCGACCTCAGCCTGCCGAAGATCGGTCAGGCCTTCGGCGGCCGCGACCACACGACGGTCATCCACGCGAACAACAAGATCAGCGGGCTCATGCAGGAGCGTCCCGCGATCTACCAGCAGCTCCAGGAGCTCACGAGTCGGGTCAAGACCGCCGCGAGACAACCACGGTGAGCCGCCGTCGGGGGCTTGGGGATTGCCGGTCGACAACCAGTGGACGAACCGGGGGACGAACCGGGGTTGTCCCCGTCTGCCCGGTGAATCACACCGGCGTCGGGGACAACCGGGGTTGCGCGCACACGGCCCCCACACCCTCGCCCACACGCGCTCCCCAGGGTCGCGCCACCCGTGACCAGCGACGCCCCCGGTCGTCCCCAGGTTCCCGGGGCCCCTACGACTGTGACTGGTTCTTGCAATTATCAAGAAGATCACTACTCGGCACCCCGGCGTTGTGGGGACAACCACCCACCGGCCCGGTCTCGGGGAGGTTGTGATGAGGTTTCGCTGTGAGCGGGCGGAGTTCGCGGACGCAGCGTCGTGGGTGCTGCGCACGGTCGGTGCGCGTGCGACGCTGCCGGCGCTGTCGGGGGTGAGATTGGAGGTCGCGGGGGACCGGCTGGTGCTCGCCTCGACCGACCTCGAGGCCTCCAGCGAGCTGTCGATCCCCGTGCAGGCCGAGCGGGAGGGCGTCACGCTCGTGCCCGGCAAGCTCCTCGGCGACATCGTCCGCTCGCTGCCGAACGCCGCCGTCAGCGCCGAGGCGGACGGCGACCGCCTGCACCTGCGGTGCGGCCGCGCGAGGTTCGACCTGCGTGTCATGCCGGTCGAGGACTTCCCGGCGTTGCCGGAGCCCGCGGCGGACGCCCGCGCGGCCGTCATGAAGGCGGAGGAGTTCTCCCGTACCGTCGCCCAGGTCGCCCGCGCGGCCAGCCTCGACGACGCCCGCCCCGTGCTGACAGGCGTGAGCCTGGAGGCGACCGCGGACGCGCTCACGGCGGCCGCGACCGACTCCTACCGCCTGGCGGTGCGCACCGTGCCCTGGGACCAGGGCACGGACCGCACGGTCCTCGTGCCGCGCCGGGCGCTCGAGGAGGCCCGGCGCTCCGCCGAGCAGCTCGGCAGCGAGGTGCGCATGGTGCTCGAAGCCACGCGGGTGACGTTCGTGTTCGGTGACCGGCGGCTCACCACCAACCTCATCGAGGGCAGGTTCCCCGACTTCCGCCAGCTGATCCCCACCGGCTACGAGCGCCGGCTGACGGTCGACCGGGCAGAGCTCACCGAGGTCGTGAAGCGCGTGGCGGTCGTGGGCGACACGAACATCGCGGCGACGCCCGTCACCTTGCACCTCAGCGAGGACACCGTGCGGGTGACGGCCGGCAGCGGCGAGGTCGGTCAGGCGGAGGAGTCGCTCCCCGGCACGCTGGAGGGCGAGGAGCTGCAAATCGCGTTCAACCCCCGCTACCTCACCGACGGCCTCGACGCGACGGGGGGCGACCGCGTCGTGTTCGAGCTGCGCGACGAGCTCAAGCCCGCCGTGCTGCGCCCGGCCGCCGACACCGACGGCGAAGCGCCCGCCGGCGACTTCCTCTACCTGCTCATGCCGGTCCGGGTGTAGCAGGCCGGCGGGCCTTCGCGTGCACCTCGAGCGTCTCGAGCTGCGCGACTACCGCTCGTACCGCGCGGCCGACGTCGATCTCGGCGGGGGGGTGTGGGTGATCGTCGGCGACAACGCGCAGGGCAAGACGAACCTCGTCGAGGCGGTGCACTACCTTGCGGTCGGGCACAGCCACCGGGTGGCCGCCGACGCCCCGCTCGTGCGCGTCGGGGCCGAGGCGGCCGTCGTGCGCGCCGTCGCGCGCCTCGCCGCGGACGGCCCCGGTCGCCGGCTCACCGTCGAGCTCGAGATCCGTCCGGGGGGGCGCAACCGCTGCCGCCTCAACGGCCAGCCCCAGAACCGCACCCGCGAGGTGATCGGGCGGATCCGCAGCGTGCTGTTCGCGCCCGAGGACCTCCAGCTCGTCCGCGGGGACCCCGGCGAGCGCCGCCGCTTCCTCGACGACCTGCTCACCCAGCGCCGCCCCGCCTACGCCGCCGCCCGCCAGGATTACGAGCGGATCCTGCGCCAGCGCAACGCCCTGCTGAAGTCGGCGCGGGCCGCCCGGTCGGGCGCATCCCGCGCGCCGCATCCCGCCGACACCGATGCCCGCGCGGGAGGCGACGCCCTCGACACGTGGACGGCAGCGCTCGCAAGGGCGGGGGCGACCCTGCTCGCCGCGCGCATCGCGGCGGTCCACGCCCTCGCCGGTCCGACCGAGCAGGCCTACCGCGATCTCGTCGCGGCGTCGCCGGCGCGCGAGGCTGCCGGGCGTGTCGTGCTGCGCTACGAGCTGTCGACGGGACGTCCCATCCCGGCCGACCCGGCCGCGGGTGTGCCCGACCCCGCGTCACTCGACGCGGAGCTGCGCGAGGGGTTCGCCGCGGTCGCCGCGGCGGAGCGCGAGCGTGGCACGACGCTCGCCGGCCCGCACCGCGATGAGCTGTTCCTCGGGCTGAACGACCTGCCGGCGAAGGGCTACGCGAGCCACGGCGAGCACTGGTCGCTGGCCCTCGCCCTGCGGCTGGCGAGCCGCGAGGTGCTCCACGAGGTCGGTGAAGAGCCGATCGTGCTGCTCGACGACGTGTTCGCCGAGCTCGACGAGCAGCGGCGTGAACGGTTGGCGGCGCGCTGCGCCGGGTTCGAGCAGGTGCTCGTGACCGCGGCGGTCGACGGCGACGTGCCGCTGCCGGGCCCACGCTATCGGGTCCGGGCCGGAGAGCTCACGCGCGACCACCCGGCCGGCCGATAGGCCGTGACCCGCCGCCAGCCCAGCGGTAGGGTCGCCGCACCGTGAACCCCCTCCGGCCCCGCCGCCGCTCCGACCCCGAGGCCGAGTCGCCCGACCTGCCGCCGCGCCGCGGGTCCGAGCCCGTGCCGCTCACCGAGGTCCTCGGGGGCGCGGTCAGCCGGCGCCGGGGATGGGCGCCCCGGCTGCGGGGCGCGCGGGTGCACGCGCTGTGGACGGACATCGCCGGCGACCAGCTCGCCCGCCACACCGAACCGGTGCGGCTGCACGGCGGCGTCCTTGTCGTGCGGGCGGACTCCCCCGCATGGGCGACCGAGGTGCGCTACCTCAGCGCCGAGCTCGCCGCGCGGGCCAACGCCGTGCTCGGCCCGGAACAGGTGACGCGGGTCACGGTGGTGAGCGGCCCGTTGAAGGGCCCGGGCTGAAGGGCGAAAACGCCATCTGACCAGCGTAAACGTGCCCCCGCCAGGCATGCGGTCCGGGGGGGTTCGTGGTAGGCTTCAACGGTAAGCCCCTTGGTTGTGGTCTTGCCTCGCCGTGGCCTGCGTGCGTTCGGCGCGTGGTGACCGCCGGGAGCCGTTGGCCTGTCGCCGGCGCAGTCGCGCATCTTGGCGGGCGTCGAGAGGAGTAGACGAGAGCCCCGTGGACGAGCAGCAATCCGGATCTCCCCCCACGAGCGGGTACGACGCGAGCGACATCACCGTCCTCGAGGGCCTCGACGCCGTGCGCAAGCGGCCCGGGATGTACATCGGCTCGACCGGCCCGCGGGGTCTGCACCACCTCGTCTACGAGGTGGTGGACAACTCCGTCGACGAGGCGATGGCGGGGCGCTGCACAGCCATCGAGGTCCGGCTGCTCGCCGACGGCGGGGTCCGGGTCACCGACAACGGGCGTGGCATCCCCGTCGACGAGCACCGGGGGCTGCACAAATCCGCGCTCGAGGTCGTGCTCACGGTTCTGCACGCGGGCGGCAAGTTCGACAACAAGAGCTACGCGGTGTCCGGCGGCCTGCACGGCGTCGGCGTGTCGGTCGTGAACGCCCTGTCCGCGCGCCTCGAGGCCGAGGTGCACCGTGACGGGCGCATCCACCGCCAGTCCTACCGGCGCGGTCAGCCCGAGGGGCCGGTGGAGGTGGTCGGCGAGACCGACCGCACCGGCACGACGATCACCTTCTGGGCCGACGAGGAGATCTTCGAGTCCCTCGACTACAACTGGGAGATCCTCACCGGGCGCTTCCGCGAGACGGCGTTCCTCACCGCGGGGCTGCGCATCACGGTCGTCGACGAGCGCGAGGGTCACGCCGACGAGGACGGGGAGCGGCGGCTCGAGTTCTGCTACGACGGCGGCCTGCGCGACTTCGTGCGCTACCTCAACGCGCAGAAGGAGCCGCTGCACGAGGGGATCCTCCACTTCAGCGCCCGCGAGGACGACGAGGCCGGCACCGGGCCGACCGCGGGGATCGGTCCGTGCGAGGTCGAAGTCGCCCTGCAGTGGAACGCGAGCTACCACGAGTCGATCCACACGTTCGCGAACACCATCAACACGCACGAGGGCGGGACCCACGAGGAGGGCTTCAAGAAGGCGCTCACCGCCGTGGTCAACCGCCATGCCCGCAAGGCCGGACTGCTCGGCAAGATGAAGGGCAACGGCAAGGAGGTCAACCTCACGGGAGAGGACATCCGTGAGGGGCTGACGGCGATCGTCTCGGTCAAGCTCTCCGACCCGCAGTTCGAGGGCCAGACCAAGACGAAGCTCGGCAACACCCCCATCCGCAGCTTCGTCGAACGCACCTGCAACGAGCACCTGTCGACGTGGTTCGAGGAGCACCCGGCCGAGGCCCGGGTGATCGTCGGCAAGGCCATCCAGGGGGCGCAGGCGCGCCTGGCCGCGCGGGCTGCGCGCGAGCTGACCCGGCGCAAGGGCCTGCTCGAGTCGACCAACCTGCCGGGGAAGCTCGCCGACTGCCGGTCGACCGACCCGGCGGCGTGCGAGATATTCATCGTGGAGGGCGACTCTGCGGGGGGCTCCGCCAAGCAGGCTCGCGACAGCGAGACGCAGGCCGTGCTGCCGATCCGGGGCAAGATCCTCAACGTCGAGAAGGCCCGCCTCGGCAAGATCCTCGAGAACAAGGAGATCCAGGCGCTCATCACCGCCATCGGCACGGGGATCGGCGACGAGTTCGACCTGTCGAAGGCGAGCTACCACAAGATCGTCATGCTCATGGACGCCGACGTCGACGGCGCGCACATCCGCACGCTCGTGCTGACCTTCGCGTTCCGGCACATGCGCGAGCTGATCGAGGCCGGCTACGTCTACATCGCCCAGCCGCCGCTGTACCAGATCCAGCCGGCCGGCGCGAAGGACAAGGACAAGATCCTCTACGCGTTCAGCGATCGCGAGCGCGACGCGCTCGTCGCCGAGATGCGCGCCCAGGGCAACGGCAAGCCCCCGATGATCGGACGGTTCAAGGGCCTCGGGGAGATGGACGCCGCCCAGCTCTGGGACACGACCATGGACCCCGAGGCGCGCACGCTGCTGCAGGTGACGATGGAGGACGCCGCCGCGGCCGACCAGATGTTCACCACGCTCATGGGCGACGACGTGGAGGCGCGCCGGGACTTCATCGTGCGCAACGCCCGCGACGTGCGGTTCCTCGACGTATGAGGCGCGTCGTGCGGGCTCTCGCCGCCCTGGCCGGGGTGCTGAGCGCGGTGGCCGCCTGCACGTCCGGCGGCGGGGGAGCGGCGACGGGCACCCCGTCGCCCGCCGCGGGGCCGGTTTCGACCGAGCCGACGATGCAGCCGCCGGACATCGTCGACCTCACCGTGTACTTCCGCGCCGGGGAAGGGTCGAGCGCCTACCTCGTCCCCGTCCGGCGGGAGGCGCGGATCGACGACGACCTGCCCCGCACGGCGTTGCAGCTGCTGCTCGCGGGACCGAAGGACACCGACGGGCACGACGTCGCCGCGCCGCTGCCGTCGGCCACGAGGGTGCTCGACCTGCGGGTCGCCGACGGCACCGCCACGGTGAACCTCTCCGGGGAGGTGATCACCCACGCCGAGGAGGCGAACCCGTCGCCGGAGCACGAGGCGCTCGCGCTCGCGGCGATCGTCGGCACGCTGACCGAGTTCCCGGCCATCGAGCGGGTCCGCCTGCTCGTGGAGGGACGCCAGACCGGCTCGTACGACGGCGTGGACGTCGGCAGGTTCTGGGGCGGATGGGGGCTGCCGGAGGTGCTCGTCCGCGACGACAGCATCCTCTCCCCCCCGGCCGACGGCGAGGGGGTGCCGGCCCTCGAGCAGTTCTCCACCCAACCCCAGGCGCTCGGCGCGGACACCAGCCAGCCCGTGGCGGTGACGAGCGTGCGCATCCGCGACCGCACCACGTACCTGCGCGTGGTCGTCGAGCTCGAGAACGTCGCCGACCCTGACGCGCCCGCGGCGGTGCCGCCTGCCCAGGCCTACCCCGCCGGCGCGGACGTCGTGCTCGAGCTCGCCGGCGTCGCCGGCTACGACGCCGACTTCGCACCCGGCCAGCGCGTCGAGATCGACGACCCCGCCGTGCACGGCATCACCGTCGACGACGTCGAGGGCCGGGTGCGCATCGTCGTCGCCTCGCGCGACGCCCGGCAGTTCCTGCTCCACAACCTGTCCAGCCCCACCCGTGTCGTCCTCGACGTCACGAAGTCGACCGCACGATGAGCGACGCCGTCCCTCCCGGCGACGGGCCCCGGTCCACCAGCCGCGTCGAGCCGATCGGTATCGAAGAGGAGCTCCAGCGCTCCTATCTCGACTACGCCATGAGCGTCATCGTCGGGCGCGCCCTGCCCGACGTGCGCGACGGCCTGAAGCCCGTGCACCGGCGGATCCTGTTCGCGATGTTCGAAGGCGGGATGCGAGCGGGCACCCAGCACCGCAAGTCCGCCGCCGCCGTCGGCGACGTCATGAAGAAGTACCACCCGCACGGCGACTCGGCGATCTACGACGCCCTCGCCCGCATGGCCCAGCCCTGGGCCATCCGCTACCCGCTCATCCAGGGCCACGGCAACTTCGGGTCCGTCGACGGCGACCCACCGGCGGCGATGCGCTACACCGAGGCCCGGCTGTCACCGCTCGCGATGGAGCTGCTGCGCGACATCGACGAGGACACCGTCGACTTCGTCGACAACTACGACGGGCAGGAGTCCGAGCCGGTCGTGCTGCCGAGCCGGTTCCCCAACCTGCTCGTGAACGGCAGCGCCGGCATCGCCGTCGGCATGGCGACGAACGTCCCCCCGCACAACCTCGTCGAGATGACGGACGCGGTCATCACCCAGATCCGCGATCCCGACATCACCCTCGACGCGCTCATGCGGATAGTCCCGGGGCCCGACTTCCCCACGGGCGGGCTCATCATGGGCCTCCAGGGCATCCGCGAGGCCTACGAGACCGGGCGCGGGTCGGTGCGCATGCGCGCCGTCGCCGACATCGAGGACGACGACAAGGGCGCACGGATCGTCGTCACCGAGCTGCCCTACCAGGTCAACAAGGCCCGCCTCGCGGAGAAGATCGCCGAGCTGCACGCGCAGAAGCGCGTCACGGGGATCCGCGATCTGCGCGACGAGTCGAATCGCACGGGCATGCGCCTCGTCGTGTTCTGCAAGCGCGATGCGAACCCTCAGGTCGTGCTCAACCAGCTCTACAAGATGACCCAGCTGCAGGACACGTTCGGGGTCAACAACCTGTCGCTCGTCGACGGGGTGCCGCGCACCCTCGGCTTGAAGGCGACGATCGGCCACTACATCGACCACCAGGTCGACATCATCACCCGGCGCACCCGCTACCGCCTGCGTAAGGCCGAGGAGCGCGCGCACGTCCTCGAGGGGCTCATCGTCGCCCTCGACCACCTCGACGAGATCATCGCGCTCATCCGCGCGGCGGAGTCCGCCGACGCCGCCATGCGCGAGCTGGCGGAGCGCTTCACGCTCACCGAGATCCAGGCCCGCGCGATCCTCGACATGCAGCTGCGCCGCCTCGCCCAGCTCGAGCGCCAGCGCATCCTCGACGAGTACACCGAGCTCACCGAGCGCATCGCCGACCTGCGCGACATCCTCGCCCGACCCGAGCGCATCCGCGACATCATCATCGAGGAGCTCACCGAGCTGCGCGACCGGTTCGGTGACGCCCGTCGCACCCAGATCGTGCCGAGCGACGGCGAGGTCGACTTGGCCGACCTCATCGCGCAGACCGACATCATCGTGACCCTCACCCGGGCCGGCTACGTGAAGCGGGTGCCGGTGAGCGAGTACCGCACGCAGCGGCGCGGCGGCAAGGGGGTGACGAGCGGGGCGCTCAAAGAGGACGACATCATCCGCGACCTCATCGTCACGACGACCCACCACTGGCTGCTCTTCTTCACCAACCAGGGCCGGGTGTACCGCGTCCGCGCCTGGCAGCTGCCGGAGAAGAGCCGCACCGCCCGGGGGGTCTACGTCGCGAACGTCGAGGGCCTCGCGCTCGCGCCCGGCGAGAAGATCGCGGCGGTCGTCGCGGTCACCGACGAGGAGCTGCGGGAGAGCACCTCCTATCTGCTGTTCGCCACCCGGCAGGGGATGGTCAAGCGCACCCCCCTCGCCGACTACGACTCCCCGCGCAGCGTGCTCATCGCCATCAACCTCCGCGACGGTGACGAGCTCATCGGCGTGCAGGTCACCTCCGGCGAGGACGAGGTGATCCTCGTGTCGCGCCGCGCGATGGCGATCCGCTTCTCCGAGTCCGACGTGCGCCCGATGGGCCGCGACACCACCGGGGTGATCGGCATGGCGCTCTCCGCGGGGGACGAGGTGCTGTCGGCCACCCAGGCCATGGTCGACGGGCAGCTCCTCGTGGTCACCGAGGAGGGCTACGGCAAGCGGACGCCGCTCGAGCGCTACCCCGTGCAGCGTCGGGGCGGCAAGGGGGTGCTGACCGCCAAGCTCGTCGCGTCGCGCGGAGGACTGGCGGGGGCGCTCGTCGCCGCCTACGAGCAGGAGATCTTCCTCGTCACCGACACCGGGACGATCATCCGCATGGACGTCGGCGACATCCGGCCCACAGGGCGCTCCACCCAGGGCGTCCGGCTCATGAAGCCCTCGCAGGGCGCGAAGGTCGTCTCCGTCGCGCCGGTCATCGAGGGCGAGGAGCTCGAGGAGGCATGACGCGCGCCGCGGTCCCATCGCCCCCCGTCGCACCCTTGGCCGACAGCATCGCCGTCGAGTACGGTGCCGCACACGATGGTTGACCACCAGCGGCTTGCCGGTGTGCTCGTGGCTTTCGCCCGCAACCTTGTCGGCGACTACGACATCGACGTCATGCTCGACGCCCTGTGCCGGGAGGTGGCCGCCGCGCTCCCCGTGACCGCAGCCGGGGTGATGATCGCCGACGAGGGGGGCAACCTCCGGTTCGTCGCCGCCTCCGACGATCTCGTCCGCGAGATCGAAAGTCTGCAGATCGAGCTCGGGGAGGGTCCCTGCCTGCACGCCTACATGACCGGCGAGCAGGTCGTGGAGGAGGACCTGGAGGTCGGCTCCCGCTTCCCCCGGTTCGCGCCGCGGGCGGTCAAGGCGGGCCTGCGTGGCGTCTACAGCTTCCCCATGCGCCTGCACGACGGCGACCAGCACGTCGGCGCGCTGAACTTCTACACCGCGGGTCCCGGGGACTTCGGCGACGAGGACCGCGAGGCCGGGCAGATCCTCGCCGACGTGGCGACGAGCTACATCCTGAACGCTCGGGCCTTCGAGCACTCCGTCCGCCTCACCGGCCAGCTGCAGCACGCGCTCGACACCCGCGTCGTCGTCGAGCAGGCCAAGGGCAAGCTGTCCGAGCAGCTCGCGACCAGCCCCTCCGAGGCCTTCGAGCGGATGCGTCAGCACGCGCGGCGCAACCGCCGCAAGCTCCACGACATCGCGCGTGAGATCCTCGACGGCCGGTTACGGCTGGGAGAGCCATGAGCCCGACGCCCCCCGACGGGGAAC
>DATLGH010000088.1 GCA_035540635.1 Egibacteraceae bacterium
CTCGCGGGGGCAGGCGGGTCGGGCTCGTCGGAACGGAGGCGGCGGCGGGCGGTGTGACGACGCTCGCCGTCGTGGACGGGCCTGAGGCGCTCGCCCGGGTGCTCTACGACACGCTGCGCGCAGCCGACGCCGAGGCGGTGGACGTCGTCGTCGTCGAGGCGGTGCCCGAGACCGGCATCGGCCGGGCGGTCATGGACCGGCTGCGGCGTGCGTCCGCAGGCTAGCACGCAATCCGCGCCTCGACAGGCGCCGAACCGCCCGTGAGCCGGCATTGTCCACAGGGACAGGTTCACCTCCGCACTCCGGGCACCCGAGACCATTACTGTGAGTCCCGGCAAGGCAGAGGGGCTGCCCGACAGCTCCACAGGAGACGCACCGATGAGCAGCACAGCGACCGAGACGGACTGGTTCAGACGCATCGCGGCCCTCACCGTCGAGCCGGACGGGGAGCGGCCGGAAGACCCGGTCGTCGCCGCCCGCCTTCTCGTCGTCCGACTCGTCTGCACCGCCCGGCTCGTCGCCTCCTCGCCCACCGCCGCGGCTGCCTGCCCTCCCGTCGCCGCGGGACTGGCGACGGAGCTCTCCGCCGCCGACGTGCCCCACCTGCCCCGCATCGGGCGTACCGACGCCCGCACGCTCGCCGCGGATTACCTCGAGGCGCTCTGCGGGGCGGCCGGCGCGGTCTACTTCTGTCGGCGGATCGAGCACGCCAGCGGACGCTGCTGGTTCAGCGTCCAGGGCCCCGGCGCCGACCTCTGCGGCCGCGTCCTTGCCGCCGGCCACCGGTGCTCCACGCCGACCCAGGACGTCTCGTAGCCACGCGGCCGCGCGGCACCCACCGGCTCGTCGGCCCGGGCGCGCGGCACTAGCGGTCGAACCGCCGGCGTGCCGCCTGCCTCAAGGTCGCTGGCGCCACACCGGCCGGCCGAGGTACCCGGCGTTCGGCGGGAACAGGCCGATGACACGCTGCTCGACGGTGGCGTCGACGGCCGCGGCGGCGAGGTCCTCGGCGGAGGCGTCACCCGCCACGAAGCGGCGGAGCACGTCGACGAACTCCTCGACGAACAGCGGGAAGGCTGCGTCCACCACGCGGCCGTTCACGTCGAGCCATATGTGGTCGACCTCCCAGCCACGCAGGTCGAGGCCACCGCGGTAGACGGTCGCGGACAGGCCGAGGTCCGCGGTGACGGCGGTGACCCGGCGCACCGTCGCGCGCGTGTCGACAGCGGACAGCGGCTCGTCGCGGTGGACGGCCGCAAGCCGGCGGCGCAGCTTCGCGTCGAGCGCCCGCGGCAGGGGCTGCGAGCGGAACCGCGTGGCCGCCACGTGGCACCTCCTTCCTGTCCCCCAGTATTGATCGGCAGGCGAGGCCCCGGGGGTGAACCTCCTCAGCCGCCCGCACCCGCAGCCGCGAGCCGCGCGGCCAGGCGCGTGCGACGGTGGCGGGTTCCCGACCCGGTACGCCGCGCCGCCGCCACGACGAGCTCGGGGGTCCCAACGAGCAACAGCCCCCGGGAGGCGCGGGTCACCGCGGTGTAGACGAGCTCGCGCCACAGCATCGCCCGGTGCGCGGGGTCGAGCACGAGCACCACGACGGGCCACTCCCCGCCCTGCGACTTGTGCACGGTCAGGCACCAGGCCGGCGACAGCTCGGCGGCGCGCTCCGCGTCGTAGGTGACGGTGCCGTGCGGGAAGGCGACCTCCACCGTCCGGTCGCGGGCGTCGGTCGCCACGACCTCCCCGACGTCGCCGTTGGCGACGTCGAGCTCGGCGTCGTTGCGCGTCTGCACGACCCGGTCGCCCTCGTGCCACCCCGCGACGGCCCGCCGGCCGGCGGCCGGGTTCAGCCGCTCCTTCAGCCGGGCGTTCAACCGGTCGACGCCCGCCGCTCCCCGGTACATCGGTGCGAGGACCTGCACGTCGGCGGGCGTGCAGCCGAAGTAGTCGGGGGCACGGACAGCGACGATCTCCGCGACGCGGTCGGCGACCCGGTCGGGATGCTCGCTCACCGCGAACACGTCGCCCATGGCGGGGCGCAGCTGCGCCACCTCCCCGGCGTTGATGTCGTGGGCCAGGGTCACGATGCGGCTCGCGGCGGCCTGGCGGTGGATGCGGGTCAGTCGCGTGGCGGTGACGAGTCCCCGCGCCCGCTCGTCGAGCAGGTCGCGCAGCACCGCCCCGGGACCGACCGACGGCAGCTGGTCGGCGTCGCCGACGAGCATGAGATGGGCGCCGTCGTCGACCGCCCGGACGAGCGCCTCGGCGAGGCGGAGGTCGGCCATCGACCATTCGTCTGCGACGATCATGTCGTGGGGCAGGCGGCGGTCGCCGTCGTAGCCGAACACGAAGCCCCCTCCCGGCGCGCCGCGGGCCTCGAGCAGCCGGTGGATCGTGCTCGCCGAACGCCCCGTCAGCTCCTCCACGCGCTTGGCGGCCCGGCCGGTCGGGGCGCAGAGGGCGACGCGGAGGTCGGCGGCCTCGCACGCCCTGGCGACCTCCACGACGGTGCGGGTCTTGCCCGTGCCGGGACCGCCGGTGAGCACCGACACCGGCGCGCGCAGCGCGGCGTGCACCGCGGCGGACTGCTCGGGCGTCAGCCCCTCGTCGGGTTCCCAGCGCCCGGCGGGTCCGGCGACCCGGGAGCGGGCGGCGTGCAACCGGGCGATCGCGTCGGCCAGCCCCCGCTCGGCGGCGAGGTCGCCGGGCGTGTACCACCACCGCCTTTCCGCCTCCTCGACGACGAGGTCGCCGTGTGCCGCCGCCGCCTCCAGCGCGCGCGCCACCACCGGCGGGTCGGCGCGCAGCAGGCGCGTCGCCTCGACCGTCATGGTGGGCTCGTCGAGCAGCACGTGCCCGCCGGCGAGGCAGGCCTGGCGGTGTGCGGTGCGCGCGCCCGCGACGAGCCGCCGCTCGTCGTGTGGGTCGAGCCCCTGCCGGCGCGCGAGCGCCTCGGCGTGCTGCCAGCCGACGCCCCGGACGGCGAGCAGCGCGTAGGGGTCGTCGGCGAGCACCTCGGCGACCCCGTCCCCGAAGGCCCGGTGCGCCGCCGCGGCCACCGCCGCCGACAGGCCGACCGTGCCGAGGTCGGTGACCAGCGCGGCGAGCGCACCGGTGTCGCGCCATGCCGCCGCGATCGCGCTCGCGAGCTTGGGGGACACCCCCCGCACCTCGGCGAGGCGGTCCGGCTCGGCCGCCACGACGGTCGGCAGGTCGAGGCCGAACGCGGCGACGAGCCGCTCAGCGGTCTTCTCGCCGACGCCGGGGAACCGCTCGGACGACAGGAAGGCGACGAGCGCGGCGGGGCTGCGCGGGCGGTCCTGCTCGTAGTAGGCGGCCTGGAACGTCGGCCCGTACTTGTGGTGCTCGGTCCAACGGCCGACCAGGCGCACGGGCTGGCCGGTCACCAGAGTCGCGAGGGGCCCCGCCGCCCGCCCGCCGTCGCCGGACAGCTCCACGACCCCGAAGCCGGTCGCGGGGTTGGCGAAGACGACGGCGGCAACCTCGCCCACCAGCTCTTCGTCGCCGAGCAGCCCGTCAGTGCGCATCGCCGCCAAGTCTGCCAGCCCCGGTCGCGCCGGGGCTCCCGCGCTGTGGAACGCCCGCCGCGACCAGCCGGCCGCGGCGGGATGAGGGCGCTTCCGCTACGCCACTCGCGCGCTGTCTAGCGGGGGGCGGTCAGCTGGAGGTCGACGTCCTCGACGCCCGGCACGCTCGCGATGACGTCGCGGATGGAATCCTCGTCGAAGCCCTCCGGGACGCTGCCGCGCACGAAGACCGTGCCCTCGGCGACGTTGACGTTCAGCTTCGGCAGCCCCGCCGTCCGGGGGTCCTCCCCGAGGCGGGTGCGCACCTCGTCGGCGATGGGCTTCTGGGCAGGGGGCGCGGCCATGTCCGCCGTGTCCTGCTGGAGGCGCTGCGCGGTCGTCGCGAGGTCCTCCCGGATCTCGTTGCCCCGCTGCGCGAGCTCGGTGCGCAGCTCCTCTCCGCGCTTCGGCGCGGTCAGCATGCCGATGAGGTAGCCGACGCCGGCACCGAGCAGCAGCGCGACCCAGGCCGGCAGGCCCCGGCGGGCCGGCTGGACGCCGAGCTTCTCCGCGGGCTTGCCGTGCGAGAGCCACTCACCGAGGCGCTCGAGCTGCTCGTCGCTCAGCCGTTGCGCGGTCGCGCGGGCCTGCTGCGCGGTCTCGGAGCTGCGCACGCGCTGGGCGAGCTCGCTCGCGCGTTCGTCGAGCTCGGCCTCCTTGATGAGCGTCTTGGTCCGGTCCACCACGCGGCTGCCCGTCGCCTGCGCGCGGGCGAACGCCTCCGACTCACGCAGTCGCTCGGCGAGGTCGCTCGCGCGCTCGGCGAGCTCGGCGGCGCGCTCCTGCAGGCCGTCGGCCTGCTCGCGCGCCTGCTCGGCGAGGCTGGACGCCTTGACCTTCAGGGCCCCGGCGGCCGCCTTGCGGCCCGCCGGCGACCGCGCGGCTGCTCGGGTGGCCTTCCTCCCCGTCCTGCTTGCCGCGACCTTCGTCTTGAGGCTCGCCATGCGTCCTCCTCCTGTGCGCAGTCGTAGAGGTGTGGTTGCTACCCTACGTCCCCCGCGAACCGGCCGGAGAAACGGTGCGCGGTCCCGCCGCCTCGCCCTGCTGTCCCGCGGCCGTGCAAGGCGCGCCGCGGCGCACCGCCACCAGGCTCACCGGGCGACGCGGTCGCTCACGCCGCGCGCCGGCCCCGCAGGAAGTCACGGACGACGAGGCGGCCGAGGTCGCGGAGGTCGGGGTAGAAGATCCGGCCCCCGTAGCCCGACACCATGTGCTCGACGAAGGCGGCGGCGCCGGGGTCGTGGTCGAGCAGGAACACGTTCATGGTGGCGCCGGTGCGTGCGAGACGTGCCGCCTCCCCCAGCGTCAGCCGTAGCGTCTCGGGCTCCGGGGGCCAGGAGAAGTAGGCGGAGACGCTCCCGCCGGGACCGGTCTGCAGGTGGGCGGTCGGCTCCCCGTCGGTGACCATGATCACCTGCTTCTCATCGCTCGGGTGGGCGCCGAGCAGACGGCGGGCGATCATGAAGGCGTGCTGCATGTTCGTGCCGTACACCCGCTCCCAGCCCGTCGTGAGCAGGTCGCGCGGCGCGAGCCGTCGCGCGTAGTCGCTGAAGCCCACGACGTAGAAGCGGTCCTCGGGGAAGCGCAGCGAGATGAGCGAGTGGAGGGCGAGCGCCACCTTCTTCGCGGGTATCCAGTTCCCGCGCAGCGGCATGGAGAAGCTCATGTCGAGGAGCAGGACCGTGGCGGCGCGCACCCGCCGCTCCGCCTCGGCGAGCTCGAAGTCCTCGGGGTCGAGCACCACCCGGCGGTGGCCCCGGCCGGGCGTCGGGCCACCCCCGCGGACGATGGCGTTGTGCAGGGTGCGCCCCACGTCGAGGCGGAACGGGTCGCCGAACCGCAGCGGGCGCGTCGACCCGCTGAGCTCCCCGTCGCCGCCGGCGCCGCGGGCGTCGTGGGAGCCGATGGACCCGGTCACCGCGCGCTCGTAGATCCGGGCGAGCGAGCGCTCGCCGAGGCGGCGGACGCCGCGGGCGGTGAGCTCGAGGCGCCCCCGGTGGCGCTGGGCCGCCCCGGCCGCCTCGAGGACCCGCTCGATCTCCTTCAGCGCCCGCAGCGCGCGGGCGGCGTCCTCGCCGAGCAGGCGGCGCAGCGCCTCCTCGTCGACGTCCTCCAGCCGGGCGCCGGCGTAGGCCTGTCCGAGGGCCTCCGCGAGGTCCTCGTAGTCCTGCAGGTGCTCGACCCAGTCGACGGTGTCGGCGAAGGAGCCGGCGAGGTCACCGCTCGGCATGGCGCCGCGCATCGGCTGGTCCCAGGCGAGGTGGGGGAAGAGCCCCTGGAGGGTTTGCGCGAGCTGCGCGGCCTGCGCCGACAGGTCGAGGTCGCCGAGCAGCTGCTCCGCCATCGCCGCGAGCTCGGCACGCTGCTGCGGATCGAGGCCGGCCAGCATCCGGCTCGTCGCGGCCATCCGGCGGGCGAGCTCGGCGAGGAGCTCGTCGAGCGTCGCCGGGTCCCCCGGCAGGAGGTCGCCGTGGCGCTCCTTGAAACGGGCGAAGTCCCCGCTCACGTCCTCGCCGCGGTCACGCTTCGCCACGAGGCCGTTGAGGTCCGCGAGGAGGTCGCGCATCCGCGCGAGGTCGTCGGCCGACAGCGAACCCAACGCCCCGGCCAGGCGCCCGAACGTCGCCCGGCCGACGTCGCGACGCAGCTCGTCGAGCAGCTCCCGGAAAGCCGCCGCCGCCCCGGCGTCCTCCCAGTCGTAGCGCTGCAGCGCGGCCAGCCGGCCCGCGGTGTCGTCCGGCAGCGCGTCGAGCGCTTGCCGGCGTGCTGCGGCGCCCGCCTCGTCGGCGGAGAAGTCGAGCGCCGCGCGCTCCCGGTCGAGGATCCGGCTGAGGCGCTCGGCGACCCGTTGCAGCGGGCCTTCCAGTCCCATGCGTGCGAGCTCGCGACGCCGTGCCTCCTCAACGCGCCGGCGCAGGGCCTCGAGGCCGGGGGTGCGCCCGGTCAGCCCGCGCCGCAGCAGCCGGGCGAGGGCCTGGTCCGGTCCGAGGCCCGCGAGCAGGTCGTCACCGATCTCCTCGAGCACCGCGTCGGCGGTCACCTCAGCGGGGAACGGATCCTGGGTGCCGCTCCAGCGGTCGTAGCGGGCTCTCATATCCCCGACGCGCGGTAGCGGAACGACCCCGGGCCGACGTCGGTGCGGTCGAGCCGGCGCGACAGGTGCAGCCCCTCGAGGGCGAACTCGAACGCCGAGGCCGCCAGCGCGGGGCTTTCCGACATCGAACCCTCGCGAGCGGGGCGCTCGCCCCCCTCGAGGGCGGCGACGAGCCTGCCGAGGCCGGGGATCTCGTCGAGCTGCCCGAGGAGCTCCTCGGAGCTCACGAGGTCGCCGGTCTCCACCGCGAGACCCTCGTCGAACTTCGCCACGAGGCCGGAGAGGTCGACCCCGGCCGTGCGACGGCGGAACACCTCGAGCAGGCAGCGGCGGAGCAGCCGCTCGAGGATCTCGGCCTCGCGGCCCTCCTCGAAGGTCTCGAACTCGACTTTGCCACTACCCGCGGCGACGACCTGGACGAGGTCAGCGGGTCGGGCCACGGCGTGCCCCTCTCCCGTGCGCGCCGCGCGCCGGGCGGCGCTGGCGGCGAGCGTCTCGTAGTTGGCGGTGGAGAACCGGACGCTCACGCCCGATCGTTGGTTGACCTCCGGCGCGGTCCGCAAGGAGCGGGTGAACGCCGCGAGAACCTCGGTGAGGAACGATGGCACGGTCACGTGCCGGGCGAGCACGCGCGCTTCTCGGTCGACGACCGCGATCTCGTCGGCGATGCGCAGCGGGTAGTGGGTGCGCACCTCCGCGCCGAAGCGGTCCTTCAACGGGGTGATGATCCGACCACGGTTCGTGTAGTCCTCCGGGTTTGCGGTGGCGACGACGAGGAGGTCGAGCGGCAGGCGGAGGCTGTAGCCGCGCACCTGCACGTCGCGCTCCTCCATGACGTTCAGCAGCGCGACCTGGATGCGCTCGGCGAGGTCGGGCAGCTCGTTGATCGCGATGATGCCGCGGTTGTGGCGCGGCACGAGGCCGAAGTGGATGGTGAGCTCGTCGGCGAGGTAGCGGCCCTCGGCGACCTTGATGGGGTCGACGTCGCCGATGAGGTCGGCCACGGCGATGTCCGGGGTGGCAAGCTTCTCCGCGAAGCGCTCCTCGCGCCCGATCCAGGTCAGGGGCGTGTCGTCGCCGTGCTCGCGCACCAGGGCGCGGGCCGCGGGTGAGAAGGGGTGGTAGGGGTGGTCGTTCACCTCGCTGCCGGCCACGACGGGGATCGCCTCGTCGAGCAGGGCGGGCAGCGAGCGCAGGATCCGGCTCTTCGCCTGACCCCGCTCCCCGAGGAGGATGAAGTCGTGGCCGGCGAGCAGCGCGGTCTCGAGCGCCGGAAGGACGGTGTCGTCGAACCCCACGAGCCCCGGGACGACCGGCTCGCCGTCACGCAGCCGCGCCGCCGCGTTGTCGGCGATCTCCTGCTTCACGCTCCGGTCCGGGTAGCCCGCGGCGCGCAGCGCTCCGATGGTCTCCGGACGCTTGTGCATGGTCGGCCCTTCGTTACGACGCTCCTCTAGGTCTACCCGGTCGAGGGTCCGTGACTCTCCGGGGCGCCCCCTGCACAATGAGCGGCCCAATGTCCTCCGCAGACCCCTTGGATCGGCCGATGACGCCCACGCAGCGCAGCCGCAGAGCCCGCCGGTGACCGTGACGACCAACCGGCCCTCGCTCCACTCGGGAGGCGGCGCGTACCCCCTCGAGGGCGCCCTCGTGCGCCTGCCCGCGGACGCCGACGCGCTCAGGGCGCTCCCCCCCGCGCCCCCGGGGGACGTCGTGAGCGTGTCGTTGTCCTCCCTGGCCGCCGCGGAGGCCGCCGCCGACCTGCTCACCGGCCTCGGCTACCGCGTCGTCGGTGTCGCACCGTCGGCCGGACCGGGCGCAGTGGCCGACTTCTTCGTGCCCCAACCCGTGCTCGAGCGGCATCCGCGCTGGTGGCGCTCGCTGGCGGACCGGGCGGACCGCACGTTCAGCCTCGCGGCGGGGCCGGTCCAGATCGCACTCGCCGACGTCCTGCGCCTCCACCGCTCGGGCCAGGCGCTCACGTAGCGAAGCGGTGTCAGGGTCAGCCCCGGCCCTGGCTGCGCTCCACCTCCTTCACGAGCGCGAGGCCCACTTCGGGCCAGTACTTCCGCAACGTCACGCTGGTCCCGTCCTCCTGGCGGATGAACTGCAGATCGTCGACGAGCGCGCGCATGAGCAGCACGCCCCTGCCAGTCTCGTTCTCCCCGTCGGGTTCGGGGTCGAGGAGGATGTCAGCTGGCAGTTCGAAGCCTGGGCCAAGGTCGACGACCTCGATCTCGCAGCCCTCGGCGTCCACGCTGAAGGCCACGGAGTAGGCGTTCGACCCCACGGCGTGGCGGATGGCGTTGGCGCAGGCTTCGGTGAGGGCAACCTGGATGTCGTTGGTGGCTTCACGCGGGGCGCCGATGTCATCGAAGACACAGCCGGCCACGTTGCGCAGCAGGCTCACGAACCGGGCGTCCCGGGGAAGTGACAGTTGTATGCTGAACAGCACGTCGGCTTCCCCTCCCTTTTCCATGTCGGTCCACTCCTCGCGGGCTCAACGGAGCCTTCCATCTCCTAGGACGACACAAACGGGGGCAACCCCGCCGGGGTGAGGGAGGCAACCTCCCTCCTCACGCCCCCGGGGACGGGCGTCCGGCCGGCGCCGAGCTACCGATTGCACTGTTTGCCACCCCAGGACCGCGGCGGGTGCTGGCTAGGCTCGTGCTCCACCTGTCATGAGGTGGATCTGCCGACAAGGAGCGCTGCCATGCCCGCCAATCCTGACGCCATCGTCACGGTCGACTGGGTCGCCGAACACCTCGACGACGACGACGTGGTGATCGCCGAGGTCGACGAGGACGCCACCGCCTACGAGGGCAGCCACATCCCCGGCGCGATCGGCTTCGACTGGAAGGCCGACTTCCAGGACCCCATGCGGCGGACCTTCCTCGACCGCGCCGGCTTCGAGCAGCTGATGGACGCGAAAGGCATCACCAACGACAGCCACGTCGTCCTCTACGGCGGCAACAACAACTGGTTCGCGGCCTACGCGTACTGGTACTTCAAGATCTACGGCCATGAGCGCGTGAGCCTCATGAACGGCGGCCGCAAGCTGTGGGAGCTGCAGGGCCGGCCGATGACGAGCGAGCCGACGAAGGTCGAGCCGGGTTCCGGCTACACGGCTTCCGAGCCCAACGCCGAGCTGCGTGCCCGCCGCGACGACATCCTCCAGCGCTACGTCGGGGCCCCCGAGGGCACCGCACTCGTCGACGTGCGTTCCCCGGCCGAGTACGCCGGGGAGCTCATCGCCCCGCCGCACCTGCCGAACGAGGGCGCCCAGGTGCCCGGTCACATCCCCGGCGCGGTGAACATCTCGTGGGGTAAGGCGGTCAACGACGACACCGGTGAGTTCCTGCCGGTCGAGGAGCTGCGCGAGCTCTACGCCGGCCAGGGTGTCACCGACGACAAGGACGTGGTGGCCTACTGCCGCATCGGGGAGCGCAGCGCGCACTCCTGGTTCGTGCTGCACGAGGTCCTGGGCTACGACAAGGTGCGCAACTACGACGGCTCCTGGACGGAGTACGGCTCCCTCGTCGACGTTCCCGTCGAGCGATGACGAGCGGGAGGCGCAAGGCCCTCAGCGGTCGGCGAGCAGGCGCTCGACCGCCGCGAGCAGCAGCAGGACGTTGCGCTCGCTCGCCGACGCGCCCATGAGCCCGATGCGCCACGCGCGACCGGCGTAGTCGCCGAGACCGGCGCCGACCTCGATGCCGTGGTCGGTGAGGAGGCGCCGGCGCCACGCCGCCTCGTCGACGCCGGCGGGCAGCGCAACGGTCGTCAGCTGCGGCAGCCGGTGACCCTCCTGGGCGAGCAGCTCGAGCCCGAGGCCCTGCAGGCCCTCGTGGAGCAGCCGCCCGAGGCGGGCATGCCGGTCGATCCGGTCCGCGAGGCCCTCCTCGAGGACGAGCCCCAACCCGGTGTGCAGCGCGTAGAGCATGGAGATGGGGGCGGTGTGGTGGTAGGTGCGCCCACCTGCCGCGTCGATGTAGCCGAGGATGAGCGTCACGTCGAGGTACCACGACTGCACGGGGGTTCGCCGGCTGCGGACCCGTTCGACGGCGGCGTCGGAGAAGGTGACCGGCGCCAGGCCGGGTGGGACCGACAGGCACTTCTGCGTGCCGGAGTAGCACACGTCGACCGACCAGCCGTCGACGTCGACGTCGACGCCGGCCAGGCTCGTCACCGTGTCGAGCACGAGCAGCGTGTCGGTCCCCGCCAGCGCCGCGCCGATCTCGGCCACCGGCTGGTGCACGCCGGTCGACGTCTCGGCGTGGACGAGCGTAGCCATGACCGGCCGGTGCCGGCGCACGGCTTCCACGAACGCGCCCGGGTCGATGATCCGCCCCCAGGGTGCCTCGACGGCGTGCACCCGCGCTCCGGCCCGGCGCGCGACCTCTGCGAGGCGGCCACCGAACACGCCGTTCACGGCGACGACCACGGCGTCGCCCGGCTCGACGAGGTTCACCACCGCCGCCTCGAGCCCTGCGCTGCCGGTGCCCGACACCGGGAAGCAGACGCGGTTGGTGGTGCGAAACACCGCCCGCAGGCGGTCGCCGATCTCGTCGAGCAGCGGCGTGAAGTCGGGATCGAGGTGTCCGAGCAGCGGTGCGGCCATGGCCTGGCGCACCGCCGGATGCACGTCGCTCGGTCCGGGGCCCATGAGGATGCGATCAGGTGGGAACATGGCGGCATGGTAGGCGCACTCGACTTCCTCAAGGTGGTTCTCGAACCGCGGCGGCTTGCAGTCCTCGGCTCGGTGGCGCTGCAGGCGCGCACCGTCGGCGAGATCGCAGGACGCACCGGGCAGCGCCCACGGGAGGTTCTCGAGACGCTGGCGCCCCTCGTCCAGGGCGGCGTCGTCACCCGTGCGGGCGACCGCTACGCGGTCTCGGCGGAGGCGTTGCGCGCGCTGGCCCGCGACTTGCCGCAGGCCGCGCCACCCGCACGCGAGATCGGCTACGGGATGACCGCCGAGGAGCAGGCGGTGCTCGCCCGCTTCTTCTCCGGGGCGCGGCTCACCGAGATCCCCGCGGCGCGCGGCAAGCGCCGCGTGGTGCTCGAGCGCATCGCCCTGGAGTTCGAGCCAGGGCGGCGCTATGCCGAACGCGACGTGAACGCGCTGCTCGAGCGGTACCACGGTGACTACGCCGCACTCCGGCGGTACCTGGTCGACGAGGGCTTCCTCGACCGGGCGCGGGACGAGTACTGGCGCGCGGGCGGCCGCGTCGACTAACGTCGCGCGACAGCCGGTGGCAGGAGGCCGACGATGGTGCACGTCATGCCGGGCTGCGAAGCCTGGTCCGCGGAGGGCGGCGACGTCGGCGTGCTCGTCGTGCACGGCTTCACCGGTAACCCGTCGAGCATGCGCCCGCTCGCCGAGGCGCTTGCCGCGCAGGGGTACGCCGTCGAGCTGCCCCGCCTGCCGGGTCACGGCACCCGCTGGCAGTGCCTGCAGAAGACGACATGGCACGACTGGACCCGCGAGGTGGTCGCCGCGTTCGAGACCCTGCGGGCGCGAACGCGGGCACGCGTGGCCGTGGGACTGTCGGGCGGCGGAGCGCTCGGTCTGTACCTCGCGGAGACGCGGGGAGAGCACCTGTCCGGACTCGCGCTCGTGAACCCGTGGCTCTACCACACGGACCCGTTCCGGGTCTTGCTCCCCGTGGCGAAGTGGGTGCTGCCCGCGGTGCCCGGGGTCGGCAACGACATCGCGAAGCCGGGCGCCGACGAGAAGCCCTACCCGAAGGTGCCGCTGAAGGCGGCCGCCAGCTTCATCGCCTTTCAGCGCCGGGTGCGGGCGCGTCTGGGTGCAGTCACCGTGCCGACGCTGCTGTTCACGACGCGCCAGGACCACGTCTTCGACCCGGAGAGGAACAGCCGGCTGCTTCTGGAGGGGATCGCCTCGGCGGACGTCGAGCAGGTGTGGTTGGAGCGCAGCTACCACGTCGCCACCCTCGACTACGACGCCGACGAGATCATCACCCGTACCGCCGCCTTCACCGCCCGCGTCACGAAGGGCTGACCACGGCGGGCGCCGCATCGTGAGTGACGACACCCCGCCCACCATCGGCCCGGATCCCGACGACGAACCGAGCCGGCGCGAACGCCTGGCGGCGCTCATCGAGGAACGGCTCGACATCCCCATGGCGGTGCTGGCGGTGGCCTGGGCGGTGCTCGTCGCCTACGACCTCGTCGCACCGCCGGAGATGCGCGAGGAGCTGGCCCTGGCGGGCAACGTCATCTGGGCGGTGTTCGTCGTGGAGTTCGTGCTGAAGCTCAGCGTCTCGGGGCGTCCTGTGCGGTTCCTGCGGCGGCGCTGGCCGAGCGTGCTCTTCCTGCTGCTGCCGGCGCTGCGGATGTTCCGGGTCCTGCGGGCGGTGCGGGCGCTGCGTGCGCTGCCGGCCGCCCGGGTCATAGGTTCGTCCTACCGCGCCGTCGGCACGGCCCGCAACCTGCTCCAGGGGCGACTCACGTTCCTGATGACCGCCACCGGCATCGCGGTCTTCTCGAGCGCCCAGATGCTCTACCTGCTCGAGCGCGGGAGGGACGGCGGTGTCCGCGGCCTGGGCGACGCCCTCTGGTGGTCGGCGAACCTCGCCGTCACCGGCAACCTCGTCTTCGACCCGGTCACCCTGCTCGGCAGGGTCCTCGCCATCCTGCTGTCGGCGTACTCCGTGGTCGTCTTCGCGTCGGTCGCCGCAGCGCTCGGCGCGTTCTTCATCGAGGCCCGTGCGGAGCGCGCAGCGGTCGAGGAGGAAGCCGGCGGCGACGCCTAGAAGAGCCAGCCGCCCGCGAAGATTGCCCAGAGGATCGCGAGCACGACGACGACCGCGCCGGCGATCGTCACGGGCTTGCCCCACCGGCTCGTCGCCCCCACAGGGTCGGCGGACTGCCCGGCGCGATCGTGGACCTCGCCGTGGTTGACGTTGGTTTCCTTGGGCTGCTCGCTCATCGCTGGATCTCGATCCCCGCGTCCTCGAGCTGGCGCTCGAGCTCCGTGACATTGGCTTCATCGGAGAAGAACGTGAAGGCCCCGACCAGGACCGCCACGCCGAGCACAAGACCGAGCAGTCCCGTGACGATCCCGCCGAGGGCGACGCCGGCGCCGGTGACCGACGGCGCGGCGGCTCGCCGACGACCGGAGATCCCAAGCGCGAGGGCGAGGATGCCGAGCAGCACACCGAGGGGCGCGAGCAGCGCGGTGAGGCTGGAGAACAGCGCCGCCACTCCGAGGGCGAGTGCGAACGCCGCTGCGGCGCTTGTCTTCGCGCCCGTCGCGCTCGCGACCACCGTTCCCGACGGGGCCGGCACGCGCCTGGGCGCATCCCTGCGGGCGGGCCGCTCAGCATCCTGCGTCTCCCCAGGTGCGGGAGGGACGTCGTTGCTGGTCCGCTCCTCCGCTTCACGACCACCGGGCGCCCGCGTGGACGCCTCGGCGCCGTGCGGCGACCGCCCGCGGGCGACCTCGTCGTCGGCCGTGGTGGTGGTCCGTTCGGTGGTCGTGTCTGCGTCGGCGGATCGGCGCGCCATAGCGTCCTCCAGGTGTGGGGCGGTTCGGGGCGGCCCGGCGGCGGGTCATGCGGCCCTCGCTCCCAGGTGTGCCCGGAAGGCGCATGTGGCTAACCTGTCCGCCCCTTCGCCCGGCCGGCCACGTCTGGTGGCGGCTCAACGCGGCCGGCCGCGGCCGGGTGATGTTGCCGTGCGGGCGCCTCGGGTAGAGGTCGGCCCATGGTCGTGCGGCTGGAGCTCTACGCCACCGGGGGTGCACCCCCCGAGGACACCTGGGCGGTGGTCTCCGACCTCCGTCGCCTTCCCGAGTGGACCGACGCCGAAGAGGTCGAGCGGGTCGAGCCCGAACCAGTCGCGCCTGGCACCGAGTTCGTCGTCGTGCGCGGTGACGACCGCCGTCTGTGGCGGGTGATGACGGCCGAGCCCCGGCTGCTCGAGGTCACCACCCAGACCCCCCGGGGGCCGCTCGCCATCGGCGTCCGCGTCGTACGGGACCCGTACGGCTCCCGCCTCGTGCTCGCCGGTGCCTACGACCCTCCTTGTCGCCGCGACGCCCTGCGGGTACGCGCCATCGACGCCCCGGCCTTGCGCCGGCGCTTCGACCGGTGGTCCCGGGCGGCACTCCGGCTCGCCGCAGCGGTCCGGTGACCCGAAGCAGCCTGCAGGACGTTCAGCACGACCCGACGCGCTCGTAGGGCCCGTGGTGCTGCTCGCGGACCGTCTTGTCGATCACGAACAGGTGCAGGCCCATGGCGACGCCGTCGCCGCCCACAGCCGCGACGCGACGAGGTGCACCGCAGCGATCGCCAGCGCGACGGCGAGCGCCACCGCCTCCACCGGCGTCATGCCCGCGACGTGGTCCGGGCCCGGCTGCTCGTCACCGACAGGTACACCCCGGAGAGGATGAGCGTCGCGCCGACCCAGAACGCCGGGGCTGGCAGCTCGTCGAGGATGAGCCAGGCGAATGCCGTCGCCGCGACGGGCTCGGCGAGGATGACGACCGCCACAGCGGTCGCGGTCAGGGTCGACAGCAGCGCGTTGAAAACGGTGTGGCCGAGCAGCTGGGGCCCGATCACGAGCCCGGCGACGGCAAGCCAGGTCCCCGTGGTGTAGCCCCCGAGCGGGGTGCCGGTGACCAGGCACAGGGCGAGCAGGAGCGCAGCGGCGACCCCGTAGACCGGCGCGGCGTAGACGGTCAGGGGCAGCCGCCGGCGCGCCGACCGCCCGATGACGAGGTAGCCGGCGACCATCACGGCACCGCCGAGGGCCATGGCGTCCCCGAGCAGCGCCCGCGGCCCGAGCTCCACCGCGCCGGCGTCGGCCACGGCGATGCCGGCGGCGCCAAGCACGGCGACGCCCATGCCGAGGCAGGTGCGCCGGCTCGGCGGCTCGCCGAGGAAGACGGCTGTGCCGATGCCGACGAACAGCGGGGCCGTCGTGACGAGCACCACCGAGGACGCGACGGTGGTGAGCTCCAGCGAGGGGATCCACAGGCCGAAGTGCAGCGCGAGCATGATCCCCGCAGCGCCGAGCTGGAGCCGTCGGGCCCGGTCGAGGCGCATCCCGGTGGCGCGCCGCACCTGCACCGCGAACGGCGCGAGGGCCACCGCCCCACCGGCGCAACGCCAGAACGCGAGCGCGAACGCCGGCGCGTCCGCTAGGCGGATGAGGATCGCCGCGGTCGACACCGCGGTGACGCCCACGGCGAGTGCGGCGGTGACGACCGGCGGGGACAGCAGCCGGACGGGAGGGGAGCCGGGACGCGGCCCAGCTCCCGGAAGGCTCACGGCTCAGCGCATCCGGCGGATGCCCGCCCAGTACAGGGGCGCGGCGACGTGGCGCACGACCGTGACGGGCCGGTACCACCGCGGGACGGTGCGCTCGCGGGCGCCGCTGCGGGCGACCTTCACGATGACGTCGGCGACCATGGCGGGGTTGCCGATGAGACGCTCGAGCGGCGTGGCCTTGTAGCGGTCCTGCGGGAACCCCTCCGTGACGATCAACCCCGGGTTGACCTGGCTCACGGTGATGCCGCGATCGACCCAGTCGAGCCCGACCGCCTCGGTGAACCCGACGAGCGCGAACTTCGACGCCGTGTAGGCCGGCTCCCCGGCGGCGAGCTTGCCCGCGACCGAGGCGACGTTCACGACACGGGACGGTGCGGAGGCCTCGAGCAGGTCGGCGAAGGCTGCCATGCACCGCACCGCGCCGGTGAAGTTGAGGTCCATCGTGCGCGTGACCGTTCCGACGTCCTCCCAGGACGCGAAGCGGCTGCCGAAGGTCGCCCCGGCGTTGTTCACGAGGACGTGGCACGCACCGTAGCGGCCCTTCACGTGGTCGGCGAGCGCGAGCACCTGCGCGTCGTCGGTGACGTCCGCGGGGTAGGGCTCCACGCCCGGCCGGGCAGCGGCCAGGGCGCGGAGCCGGTCCTCACGCCGCGCGACCGCGACGACGCTCATGCCGGCGGCTGCGAGCGCGCCTGCCGTCGCCTCGCCGATGCCGCTCGACGCGCCGGTGACGACAGCGACCTTTCCCTGCAGCCGCATGCGCGGGCTCCTTACCGGTTCACGGGAAGGCCAGCCTAGGCTAAGCGGTGGAAGCCGTCGTGTCCGGCGACCGCACGTCGGTGAGGGGGGCGAAACCCCCGCCGAAGGGGTAGTCGCCGCTGGTGACCTCCCCCGCGCCGAACCGCTCCGCGGGTGCGGGCCCCGGCTGAGGTTGCCGAGGGCAGCAGGAAGTGCCCGCGGTGCGAGGCGGGGTACCCTGGCCGACCGATGAACGCCCTGCGCGCCGGCTCACGTCCCGGCAGGATCCTCCCGGCGGGCTGGCTGGGGGGGCTGATCGCGCTCGCGGCGGCGTCCGTGCTCCTCGCCGCGTGCGGCGGGGCGCGCGGGGTGACGCTCACCGAGCTCGCCCATAACGCGCCCGACTACGACGGGCGTCAGGTGGCCACGTCAGGGATCGTGCTCGAGTTCGGCGACGACGAGGGGCCGGTACCGCACCACTTCGTCCTCCAGGACGCGGACGTCAACCGCGTCGAGCTGCTCCCCGACGAGGCGGCCGCGCCCTACGTCGGCTCGGCTGTGCGGGTCGTCGGCGAGTTCCGGTTCGACGAGAACCGGGGGCGCATGCTCCACGTCGAGTCGATCGAGCCGGTTACAGCGGGCCGCTGAGGCGTCCCGCCGCAGCCCCCGTCACCTCGCCGCCCCCTTCTCCCCCGCGGGAGGGCGTCAGCCGGTGTTGCGCAGCCCGGCGGCGATGCCGTTCAGGGTGACGAGCAGCGCCCGCCGCAGCTCGCCGTCGGGCTCCTCGACGGCGCGCACGCGCGCGAGGAGCGCCACCTGGAGGTAGTGCAAGGGGGCGAGATAGGTGTCGCGGACCGCGAGGGTGCGCCGGAGGACCGGTTGGTGCTCGAGCAGCCTGCCCTCACCGGTGAGCGTGAGCACCTCGGCGAGCGTGCGCTCGTGCTCGGCGACGACGACGTCGAAGAGGTGCTGCAGCTGCGCGGGGACGAGCCGTTGCACGTAGCGGTGCGCGATGTCGAGGTCGACCTTCGTGAGCACCATCTCGGCGTCGGAGACGAGCATCCGGAAGAACCGCCACTGGTCGTGCATCTCGGCGAGGGTGTCGCCGAGCCCGGCGGCGCGGGCTGCCGCGAGGCCGGACCCGAGGCCGAACCACCCGGGGACGATCTGGCGCGACTGGTTCCAGCCGAACACCCAGGGGATCGCGCGCAGTCCCGTCAGCTCGTTCCCCGAGCGGCGCGCCGGACGGGACCCGATCTTGAGCTCGCTCAGCTCCTCGACCGGTGTCGCCGTCCGGTAGTACTCGAGGAACCCCGGCGCGTCGACGAGCGCCCGGTACGCGGCGTACGCCGCCCGCGACACGAGCTCCATCGCCTCGTCCCAGCGCGCGAGGTTGGCGGGCGCGGCGATGAGCTCACGGTGCAGCAGTGACGCCTCGAGGGTCGCGCCGAGGGTGAGGTCGAGGGTGCGCCGCGCGAGCGCGCGCAGCCCGTACTTGTCGGAGATCACCTCGCCCTGCTCGGTGATCTTGATCTGTGCGTCGACGGTGGCGGGCGGCTGCGCGAGCACCGCCTTGTGGGTGGGTCCCCCGCCGCGCCCGACGCTGCCGCCCCGGCCGTGGAAGATGCGCAGGGCGACGCCGTGCTCGTGGGCCACCTCGACGAGGCGGCGCTGAGCGCGGTGGAGCTCCCAGCGCGAGGTGACCATGCCGGCCTCCTTGGAGGAGTCGGAGTAGCCGAGCATCACCTCCTGCATGTCGCCGCGGAGGGCGACGAGGCGGCGGTAGGCGGGGTTGCGCAGCAGCGCGTCGAGGAACTCACCCGCCCCGCGCACGGCGGCGAGCGTCTCGAGCAGCGGCACGAAACCGATCAGGGCGATCCCGGCGTGGACGTCGAGGAGTCCCACCTCCCGGGCCAGCACGGCGGGAGCGAGCACGTCGTCGACGCCTTCGGCCATCGACACGATGTAGGACTCGATCACATCGGGGCCGTACCGCTCGAGCGCCTCGGCGATGACCCGGAACGTCGCCAGCGCCGCGCCGGCCTCGTCGTCGAGGACGGTGGTCGGCCCGGTCAGCGGCCGCCGGCCGCAGAGCTCCTCGGTGAGCAGCGCCGTGCGGGCCTCCCGGTCGCGGTCTTCGTAGGGGGGTTGGAGCCCTATGTGCCCGTAGAGCGAGGCGAGCGCGGTGTGATGGGCGGTCGTGTGCTCCCGAACGTCCATGGTCGCGAGGTGCAGCCGGAACGCGGCGACGAGCCGCATCACCCGCGCGACGGGCCCCCGGGCGATGCGCTTGCCACGGTTGGCGATGAGCGAGTCGTACATGAGCCGCAGCTCCGCGAGGAGCTCGCCGGCCTCGCGGTACTCCTCCGCACCGGGGACGCGGTCGTCGAGGACGCGCGCCCGGGTGTTGCGCAGCCGCTCGCCGATGTAGGCGCACTTGAGCCGGTAGGGCTCCTCGCGGTTGAGGCGGGCGTAGCGCTCGTAGACGTGCGGGAGCCGGCGACGGTCCTCGGCGAGGCTCTGCTCGAGACCGGGGCTCACGCCGGTCACACGGACCGACGGCGACAGCTGGCCCGCGAGCGCCTCCACGGCGGTGAGCAGGTCGCGCAGCGCATGGTCGGCCTGGACCCGCAGGACCTGGCGCGTCACCGCTGCGGTCACGTGCGGGTTGCCGTCGCGGTCACCCCCGACCCAGGTGCCGAAGCGCACGGGCGCCGCGTCGGGAGGCAGCTCGAGGCCGAGGCCGGCGAGGCACGTGGCGACGTCGTCGAAGAGGTCGGGCACCACGGTGGCGAACAGCTCGTCGAAGTAGTAGAGCACCGCGCGCGCCTCGTCGACCGGCTGTGGGCGCTCCATGCGCAGCTCGTCGGTCTGCCACAGCAGCTCGACGAGCTCCTCCAGCCGGCGGTCGACCCGGTCGACGTCCGCCTTCGTCGCGCGGGGGTCGTTGCGGACGGCGAGGAGGTCGGCGATGCGGTGCAGCTTCGTGAGCACGGAGCGACGGGACGCCTCGGTGGGGTGGGCGGTGAACACCGGACGCAGTTCGAGGCGCGCGAGCACGGCTCGGATCTCGTCGGGATCGAGCCCCGCCTCGCAGATTCGCCGGACCGCCGCCGCCAGCGAGCTCTCGTCGGCCTCCTTATCCACGACCCGGTGCGTCTGCTCGGCGATGTTGGCGAGGTGGAAGTAGGTGGTGAACGCCCTCGCCAGCGGGATCGTCGTGTCGAGGTCGATGCCCTCGAGCAGCTCCTGCAGCGCCCCGCCGGCGTGGGGGGAGGCCAGCGCCGCCTTGCTCCGAAGCCGCACCTGCTCGACGAGGTTGAGCAGCCCGTCGCCGTGCTGGCGCACGAGCGTGTCGCCGAGTAGCGTCGCGAGCCGGCGGATGTCCGAGCGCAGCCCGCTGTTGCCCGCCTCGGCGGCATCGACCGTCGTCTCGACCTCCACGCGACCTCCCGGATCGACCCCCGCGCTCGCACACCACCCCGCCACGCGGCCCCGGGCGCACGCCGGGGACCACGCCGCAGCCCACGGCCATGTCACCATGGCGCGCAGGAGGAGCGTAACGCGGGCCGGCGCCGACGTGCGAGCCGCGCCGTCCCTGGGGTTTGATACCGCTGCGTCCTTTCGCCCCCCGCCGACCGTGCTAGGAGAAGCCCGATGGCCGACAGCTTCGGCGCCCGTTCGACCCTGCGGGTCGGCGACCGGTCGTTCACGATCCACCGTCTCGACGCGCTCGCGCAAGCCGGGGACGTGGAGCGCATGCCCTACTCGCTGCGGATCCTCGCGGAGAACCTCCTGCGCCACGAGGACGGCAGCGTGGTGACCGCCGAGGACGTCGCCGCGGTCGCCGGTTGGGACCCCGCCGCCACGCCCTCGCAGGAGACGCGCTTCACCCCGGCGAGGGTGCTGCTGCAGGACTTCACCGGCGTCCCCGCGATCGTGGATCTGGCCGCCATGCGCGACGCGATGGCCGAGCTCGGCGGTGACCCCGCCGTCATCGAGCCGCGCCTGCCCGCAGAGCTTGTCATAGACCATTCGATCATCGCCGACGTGGCGGGCGTTCCCGACGCCTTCCGGCGCAACGCCGAGCTCGAGTTCGCGCGCAACCGTGAGCGCTACGCGTTCCTGCGGTGGGGCCAGGACGCGTTCCGGCGTCTGGCGGTCGTCCCGCCGAACACCGGCATCGTGCACCAGGTCAACCTCGAGTACCTCGCCCGCGTCGTCGTCGCCGACGGCGAGGACCCCGCCGGCCCCCAGGCCTACCCCGACACCCTGGTCGGCACCGACTCCCACACCCCGATGGTCAACGGCCTCGGGGTGCTCGGCTGGGGGGTCGGCGGCATCGAGGCGGAGGCGGCGATGCTCGGCCAGCCGATCTCGATGCTCATCCCACAGGTCGTGGGGTTCTGCCTGTCCGGGGAGCTGCCCGAGGGCTCGACCGCAACGGACCTCGTGCTCACCGTGACCGAGCTGCTGCGCCGGCACGGCGTGGTCGGCAAGTTCGTCGAGTTCTACGGTCCCGGAGTGGCGAGCGTGCCGCTGGCGAACCGCGCGACGATCGGCAACATGTCGCCCGAGTACGGTTCGACGTGCGCGATCTTCCCCATCGATGATGAAACCCTGCGCTACCTCGCGTTCACCGGGCGCGACCCCGAGCAGGTCGCGCTCGTCGAGGCGTACGCGAAGGAGCAGGGGCTGTTCCACGACCCCACCGTCACCCCCGTCTACTCCGAAGCGCTCGAGCTCGACCTGTCCACGGTGGTGCCAAGCCTCGCCGGCCCGACGCGGCCGCAGGACCGGGTCCCCCTCGACGAGGCACCGGCGTCGTTGCGCACCGCGCTGCGTCGTTGGGTCCCCGTCATCGACGACAGCCTCGACGAGGCCGTGGACGAGAGCTTCCCGGCGAGCGACCCGCCCGCACCGGCGGAGCACGCGGTGCCCGACCCGGGGCGTCGCCTCGAGGGCACCCCCGCCCCGCCCGACCAGGCCCCCGTGAGCGTGCGCCTCGCCGACGGCACGACCGTCGACCTCGCCCACGGCCACGTCGTCATCGCGGCCATCACGTCGTGCACGAACACGTCGAACCCGTCGGTCATGCTCGCCGCGGGCCTCCTGGCCCGCAAGGCCGTCGAACGCGGCCTGACCGCGAAGCCGTGGGTGAAGACCTCCCTCGCGCCGGGCTCCCAGGTGGTGACCGACTACTACGAGCGCGCCGGCCTGACCCCGGCGCTCGAGAAGCTCGGCTTCCACCTCGTCGGCTACGGGTGCACGACGTGCATCGGCAACTCCGGGCCGCTCGCCCCCGAGATCTCCGCAGCGGTCCACGAGCACGATCTCGCCGTCGCGTCGGTGCTGTCGGGAAACCGCAACTTCGAAGGTCGCATCAACCCCGACTGCAAGCTGAACTACCTCGCGTCGCCTCCGCTCGTCGTGGCCTACGCCCTCGCCGGATCCATGGACGTCAACCTCCTCGACGACCCGCTCGGCCACGACCACGACGGTCAGCCCGTGTACCTGCGCGACGTGTGGCCCTCGAGCGCCGAGGTCACCGCAACCGTCGAGGAGGCGATCAGCTCGGAGCTGTTCGCCGCCCGCTACGCCGACGTCTTCCGCGGCGACGAGCGCTGGCGTGGCCTCGACGTGCCGACCGGCGACCGCTTCGCCTGGGACCCCGACTCCACGTATGTGCGCCGGCCGACCTTCTTCGACGGGCTGCCGCTCGAGCCGTCTCCGGTCACCGACATCACCGGCGCGCGTGCCCTCGTCGTCCTCGGCGACAGCGTGACCACCGACCACATCTCGCCCGCCGGGGCTATAGCGACCGGCAGCGCCGCCGGGCGCTACCTCCAGGACCACGGGGTGCCCCCCGCGCAGTTCAACTCGTACGGCTCCCGGCGCGGCAACCACGAGGTCATGGCCCGCGGCACGTTCGCGAACATCCGCCTGCGCAACCAGCTCGCCCCCGGGACCGAGGGGGCCGTGACGGTCCACCTGCCCTCCGGCGAGCGGATGAGCATCTACGAGGCGGCGATGCGCTACCAGACGGAGGACACCCCGCTCGTCGTGCTCGCCGGCGTCGAGTACGGATCGGGCTCGTCACGTGACTGGGCCGCCAAGGGCCCCGCCCTGCTCGGGGTCCGCGCGGTCATCGCCGGCAGCTACGAGCGCATCCACCGCTCGAACCTCATCGGCATGGGCATCCTCCCGCTGCAGTTCGCCGACGGTGACAGCGTCGCGTCGCTCGGCCTGTCGGGGTCCGAGACGTTCGACATCGTCGGCCTCGCCGGGGTCGACGAGCTGCCGCGGCAGGTGACGGTGCGCGCCGACGGCCGCGCGTTCACCGCCACGGTCCGCATCGACACGCCCCGCGAGGTCGACTACTTCCGCCATGGCGGCATCCTCTCCTACGTCCTGCGCCAGCTGCTCGCTGGCTGAGCCAGGCCCTCCATGCCGCTCGACACGATCTTCCAGCAGGTCGCCGCCCTGCTCGCGATCTGCGCGGTCGTGGGGGTTCTGGCCACTCTGCTGCGCCAGCCGCTCATCGTCGGGTTCATCGCAGCGGGGATCATCGTGGGGCCGACGGTGCTCGGCATCGTGGAGGAGAGCCCCGAGATCGACCTGCTGGCGACGATCGGCATCGCGCTGCTGCTGTTCGTCGTAGGACTGAAGCTCGACTTGCGCCTTGTGCGCGTTGTCGGCCCGGTTGCGCTCGCGACCGGGCTGGGACAAGTGCTGTTCACGTCGATCGTGGGCTTCGCCATCGCCCTGGCGCTCGGCATGTCCGCCGTCACGGCCCTCTACGTCGCCGTAGCCCTGACCTTCTCCAGCACGGTCATCATCGTGAAGCTCCTGAGTGACAAGGACGAGATCGACGAGCTCCACGGGAGGATCGCGATCGGGTTCCTCATCGTGCAGGACATCGTCGTCGTGCTCGTGATGATTGGTCTGAGCGGCTTCGCCGGAGACACCGACGTCGGCCTTGCCCGCCAGGCGCTCGACGTCGCCCTGCGCGGTGTCGCGTTCGTCGGCGGCATCCTCGCACTCGCCAAGTGGGTGCTGCCCCGCCTGCTCCGCTACCTCGCCGGGTCCGCCGAACTACTCGTGCTCTTCGCCATCGCCTGGGCGGTGCTGCTCGCCTCCGTGGGTGACCTGCTCGGCTTCAGCGAGGAGGTCGGAGCCTTCCTCGCCGGCGTCTCGCTCGCGTCGACGCCGTACCGGGACGCGCTCGGCGCGCGGCTCATGACACTGCGGGACTTCCTGCTGCTCTTCTTCTTCATCACACTCGGTATCCACCTCGACTTCTCCCAGGCGGGCGACCAGCTGGCGGCCGCAGTGGTCCTGTCGCTGTTCGTGCTCGTCGGCAATCCCATCATCGTGATGGTCATCATGGGCGCGATGGGCTATCGGGCGCGGGTGTCGTTCCGGGCTGGTCTGACGGTGGCCCAGATCAGCGAGTTCTCGCTCATCCTCGTATCGCTGGGTTTCGCGCTCGGGCACATCGGCGGTGAGACCGTGGGTCTCGTCACGGCTGTCGGCATCATCACCATCACCCTTTCGACGTACCTCATCTCGAACTCCGCATGGCTCTACGAGCGCTTCGCGTCCCTGCTGCGCGTCTTCGAACGCCGCCACGCCCATGATGTCCGCCTCGACGCGGACGGGGACGGCCCGCTCCCTGACGTGGTCGTGCTGGGTCTGGGCCGCTACGGCAGCCACCTTGTGGCGGCGCTGAGGCGGGCAGGCTCGCGACCACTCGGCGTGGACTTCGACCCCCGGGCGCTGCGCCACTGGGAGCAGCGCGGCTTGCAGGTCGTGTACGGCGACGCCCAGGATCCCGAGATCGTCTCCGTTCTCCCACTTCACGTCGCCGAATGGGTGATCTCCTCGGTCCGCGACTTCGACACGAACCTCGCGCTCGTCCAGGCACTGGAGCAGCGCGGCTACCGTGGCCGGGTCGCGGTCACCGCCCTGTCCGAGGACGACGCAGGCGCCCTCGAGCGCGCCGGCGCCCATGCGGTGCTCCGGCCGTTCGCAGCTGCCGCGTCGGAGGCGGTCACGGCGCTGCTCCGCGCACGGCGGCCGGAGGACCGCCCGCCGCGGCACCCGGCTACGTGACGGCGAGGGCGACGATGGTGAGGTCGTCGTCCAGCCGGCCGTCGGTAGCTGCCCGCACAGCGTCGACGCAGGCCCGCACGATCTGCTTCGGCCCGCTGGCGCGGTGAGCGGAGACGAGGCTGATGAGCCGCTCGGTTCCGAACTCGCGCCCGCTCGGGTCGCGGGCCTCGACGAGCCCGTCGGTGTAGGCGACGAGGGCGGACCCGAACTCGAGCGCGTGCTCGTGGGTGGCCCACCCGGTCGTGAGCGGGCCGAGCAGCGGCCCTGTCGGCGGGAGCTCCGTGACGCCGTCCGGGGCGGCGACGAGGAGCGGCGGGTGCCCCGCGTTCGCGTAACGGCAGCGCCCGAGCGAGGGGTTGACCTCGACGACCGCCGCGGTGAGGAACATCTCCCCCGTCTCGCCGAGGTTGGCGGCGACCCAGTCGAGGGTCCCCCCGGGGGACCGGCCGTCGCGCAGGGACGCGAGCAGCAGCTGCTTCGCCCGGAGGGCGAGCACGCCGGCCTCCGCACCGTGGCCCGACACGTCGACCACGACGAGGGCGACCTTGCCGCGCTCGAGGGGGATGAGGTCGTACCAGTCGCCGGCGACCTGCCCTTCGGCCGGCAGCAGGCACGCCTCGACCTCGACGGTGGGCGGCAGGTCGACGCGCACGGGCGCGAGCGCCGCGTGCAGGCTCACGACCGCGGGTCCGTGCTGGGCGAGCGCCTCGCCGGCGCGCACGGCCGTGTCGAGCTCGTCGATGATGCGCCGGCGCATGCGTTCCACGTCGCCGCCCAGCGCGGCGACGTCCACGGGGCCCGCCTCGGGGATTGCCGTATCGAGCTCGCCCTCGGCAACCGCCCGGGCGGCCGTGGAGACCGCCCGGAGCGGCACGGTGACCCAGCGCGACAGCAGGAAGGTCGCGGTGACGAGCAGCGCCGCTCCGGTGAAGAAGCTCGAGAAGAGCGCGGTCAGCAGCCGCTGGCGGCTCTGCCCGACGGCGAGGTTCGCCTCGACCACCCGCCGGCGCAGCACGGCCCGCAGCTCCAGCACCTGCTCCTGGAGCGCGCGGGACAGCTCGTCACCCTGCACGACGAGGCGCGCGACCGCCGCACCGTCGCCCGACTCCGCGGCGTCGACCTCGCGGGCGGCATGCTCCTGCCAGTCCAACATCGCCTGGCGGATCCTGCCGACCCGCGCGGCCAGCTCAGGATCGTCGGAGAGGATCTGGCGCAGGCGGTACTCGAGCTGGAAGGCGCCGATGCGCGGGGTGGCCGAGAGGAAGGCGTCCTCGCCGGTGATGAGGTAGCCGCGGTTGCCCGTCTCCTGCTCGACGAGGCGGTTCAGGAGTAGGCTCCCGGCGTCCAGGGCGAGCGTCAGGCGCTCCACCTCTTCCTGGGCACGGTTGCCGTCGGCCACGTTGACGAGCGCGAGGCCGGCGTTCAGGCACAGCAGCGCGAAGAACGCGAGCAGGAGCAGGCGCACCCGCCCCGCCAGGCTCATGGCGCCTCCCAGCCCCGCCGCGTCTCAGCGGCGGCGTACCACCATCGGCAACGGCTTGCGCGCTCGCGCCCGCCGGTCCTCAAGGTACCCGACGAGCTCGGCGTAGACCGCATCGGTGGTCATCGCCCGCAGCTCCTCGCCCATCGACACGTACACCGGCGTGCGGCCGGTGTAGGCGGCCGCCTCGTCGATGCACCACCACGCGAAGTCCGCACCACCCGGTCCCCAGGCGCCGCGGTCGTAGGAGGTGATCGTCGTGAGCCACGCGGGCTCGCCGTCGTCGGCGGTGATGTCGACGACCTCCCGCCGCAGCGGGACGATCCAGCAGACCTCGGGCTTGTGGGTCATGTGGTGCTCGCCGCGGTCACGGGCGTACTGATGGAGCGCGCAGCCCGGGCCGCGGTGCCACTCGGCCCGGTTGAGGAAGATGCAGCCGCCGTCCTTCACCCGGGTGCGGCCGTGCTCCTCGCCGGTCACCCGCGCCGACACCCCCCGGCGCACCGCGTCGGCGTAGTGCTGCATGTACGCGGGTCCGATGAGGTCGACTTTCGACTCGACCGCCGCCCGGTCGTCGGCGTCGACGTAGTGCGCACCGACCGTGCAGCACCCGAACGACGGCCCCTTCGCCGGATCGGTTCCCGGACAGCCCGCGCCGAAGATGCACGCGTAGGTCGACAGCAGGAAGCTCACGTCGAAGACGTAGCGGTCGTGCGTGTCGTCGGGGTTGAGGATCGAGACCCATTCGCGGTCGAGCATCCAGGAAGGGTATGACCTCAACGGCGAGTTGGGCGATACTGTTCGCCCATGAACCGAAACGACGACTTCGACTACGACTACGAACCGGGCGGCCGGGTCCTCTGGGGGCGGGTTGCCTTCTTCGGTGTCGCGCTGCTGTTGTCGTTCCTCTTCGGCCGCGGTTGCGCCGCCGGCGTCCCCGAAGACGAGCTCATCGCCGAGCGGCAGCGGGTCGCCGCGCTGCAGGAGGAGAACCGCCAGCTCGAGAACCAGCTGCAGGCGCTGAGCAGTGGACAGACCGAGCCGCCTGCCGAGGACGGGGCCGACGGCGAGGAGGCCCCGGACTCCGCGGAGGGCGAGGCGGAGACGACCGCCGCCGAGGGCACCCGCATTTACACGGTTCAGCCCCGCGACAACCTCCGCAGCATCGCGCAGCGGTTCTACGGTGACGGGAACAAGCACGGGCTGATCTCCGAGGCCAACGGCATCGACAGCGACAACGTGCTGCAGGTCGGCCAGGAGCTCGAGATCCCGCCCGACCCCGACAGCTAGGGTCGCGGGACTCCCCGCGGGCCGGCGACCCGCTATCCTGCGTTGGCTGCAAACGACCCCTGCGCGGCGCCCGGCACCCCGCAGGACAAGGTCCCGACCGCGGCGCGCCGTGCAGCGCCGCCCAGGAGGACGCCCGATGGCTGCATCCGCACCGACCGTCCGCCCGCAAGACGTCATCCGCCGCGTCGGCGACACGAACGACAAGGCGCTCCGCTACGTCCTCGACCCCGACCCCAAGCTGTCCCGGCTGCCGAGGAAGGTCCGGGAGGCGCTCATCACCGACCTGCCGCCGGTCACCGCCGGGGCTCTCCTCGGACCCGCCGCCCTCGCCCGCCACTTCATCGCCTCGGCGGCCACTGGGCGCTACCGGGACCTCTTCGCCCTCTGGCGCCTCTTTCGTGCCCGCCCCGACGAGTGCAAGCCCGTCCTCGCTGAGCGTCCCGCCGCCCTTGCGAAGGGTCGTGAGGCGCTGGGCAAAGCCGTCCGCCTCGGTCTCACGGGCCGCGCCGACCGGGTCGCGGCCGACATCGCCGAAGCCGAAGGGCTCATCTGGCAGTGGCTGCGGGAGGCGCTCATGGCGGACCCGGCCGCTGTGGGAGCCCGCCCCGCCGTCGCGTCGGCACTGCTGCTCCGCGAACCCGACGCCGAGATTCCCCTGCCCGAGGAGCCGGACCAGGGGTGGCTTGCGGAGGCGGCGGCGACCCGCCAGCACAGCGCGCTCGCGCCTCCCGTGGAGGCGCTCCTCGGTCGCTACGTCGACCGCCTCCCGGCAACCGTCACGACCCTCGCCCTGGCGCAGGACAGCTACCCGGACCGGGTCCCCGGGCTGCTCGAGCGGGTCGACCTCGCGAGCCTCGAGATCGGCTCGATCATGGCGTGGGCCCGCGACCACGGCCATGCCGCCAGCCTGCACGCGCGGGTCGCGCACAGCGTCGAGGAAGCCGCGGGGCGCGACCGCGCGGAAGGGCTCGCTCACTGGTACGTCTGGCAGCAGCGCGGCGTCGACCTCCCGCTGCCCGAGCCGCTGCGGGCGCACACCGTCGAGGGCCTCGACCTCACACGACCGGAAGCCGGTGTGCTCGTCAGGCGGCTCGTCGACGAGGGCGCACCCATCGACCCGCAGGCAGAGCTCGACCAGGTCGCCGCCCGCAACCGCCAGCTCGCCGAGAAGGCGTTCGAGGGCTTCGTGTGCGCGGGGCTCGACGTCACTTTGCCGGCGGCGCTCGAAGGCAACCCCATCGTCCGCGACGGCACCCGCTGCCCGTACTGCCTCGCATGGACGTGGGTGCGCCCCGGACACGAGCGCCGCTGCCCCCGGCAGCCCGCCACCCCGGCCGTGGAGGAAGCCGCGCCGGCCGCTGCGGGCGGGACGTGACCCGCGGGCTGCGAGAGGCCGCGGCATTCCCGCGCCAGCACGCCCGCACCCGCCGGTTCACCCTCGGCCAGCCGCGCTCCCTGACGCCGGCGCCCGACGGGGCGCGGGTCGTGTTCCTGCGCGCCGGGGCCGGTGACGACCCCGTACTGCGGCTGTGGGTCCTCGACACCGCCTCGGGCGAGGAGCGGTGCGTCGCCGACCCGGTCGAGCTCGCCCGCACGGAGGCCGACGTCGTCGGCGACCTGCCGCCCGAGGAGCAGGCCCTGCGCGAGCGGACGCGCGAAGCCGCCGGCGGCATCGTCGCCTACGCGACCGACCGGGCGGTGCGGGTCGCGACGTTCGCCCTGGCGGGTCGCCTGCACGTGTGCCGTCTCGCCGCCGGAAAGGCCTCCGCCCACCCGTCCCGCCACACGGTGGTCGACCCCCGGCCCGACCCGACCGGTCAGCGGGTGGCCTACGTCGCCGGCGCCGCCCTCCACGTCGCCGCGCTCGACGGAGCCGACGGGCGGCTCCTCGCCGGTCCGGGCGACGGTGAGGAGCAGGTCTCCTGGGGGCTCGCCGACTTCATCGCCGCCGAGGAGATGGGCCGCACCCGCGGCTACTGGTGGGCGCCCGACGGGCAGCGCCTGGCGGTCACCCGCGTCGACAACGCGCCGGTGGGCCGCTGGCACATCACCGACCCGGCCCACCCGGCGCGCCCTCCCCGCCCGGTCGCCTACCCGGCGGCAGGAACCGACAACGCCGACGTCGGGCTCTTCGTCGTCGACCTCGACGGCGGGCGGGTGCGCGTGGACTGGGACGCGGTCAGCTACCCCTACGTCGTGTCGGTCGTCTGGGGCACGTCGGGGCCGCTCACCGTCTGCGTGCAGTCCCGCGATCAGAAGGGGATGCGGGTGCTCGCGGTGGACCCCGACGCGGGCACGACCCGGATCGTGCACGAGGCCCACGACGCCGACTGGGTGGAGATCGTGCGGGGCCTGCCCCGCTGGGCCGGCAGCCGTCTCGTCCACGCCCTCGACGACGGGGACACGCGCCGGCTCGCCGTGGACGGACAGCCGCTCACCCCTCCGGGGCTCCAGTTGCGCGCGGCCGTGCACAGCGGGGACGACGCGGTCGTCGTGCTCGCCTCCGACGAGGACCCGACCGCGGTGGGTGTCTGGCGGGTGCCGCTGGACGGCTCAGACCCCGCACCGCTCACACCCTCCGAGGGTGTCCACGACGCCCGCGTGCGCGGACAGACCGTCGTGCTGCAGCTGCGGGGGCTCGCGGAGCCGGGGGTGCGCACCCTCGTCCACTCCCCCGCGGGCGACTCCGAGATCGTCTCCCTGGCCGAGACCCCGGTGCTCCACCCGCGCCCGCGGATGCTCGAGCTCGGCCGGCGCGGGCTGCGCGCCGCCCTCTTCCTGCCGAGCGACTACGCCGACGAGGACGGTCGCCTGCCCGTGCTCCTCGACCCCTACGGGGGGCCACACGCCCAGCGGGTGCTGCAGCACCGTGACGGCTTCGGGGTTGCGCAGTGGTTCGCCGAGTCGGGGTTCGCCGTCCTCGTCGTCGACGGTCGCGGGACGCCGGGGCGCGGTCCCGTGTGGGAGCGCGCGGTCGCCGGAGACCTCGTCTCCGCCCCCCTCGAGGATCAGATCGACGCCCTGCACGCCGCAGCCGGGGACCATCCCCTCGACCTCGACAAGGTCGCCATCCGTGGGTGGTCGTTCGGCGGCTACCTCGCCGCCGCGGCGGTCCTGCGACGCCCCGACGTCTTCCACGCCGCGGTCGCCGGGGCACCCGTGACCGACTGGGCGCTCTACGACACCCACTACACCGAGCGCTACCTCGGCACCCCGCAGGACAACCCCGAGGCGTACCGGGTGAGCTCCCTGCTCGACGACGCGCCGGGCCTCCACCGTCCCCTGCTGCTCATCCACGGTCTGGCCGACGACAACGTCGTCGCCGCCCACACGCTGCGCCTGTCCGAGGCGCTCCTGCGCCACGCCCACCCCCATCACGTCCTGCCCCTCGCCGGCGTGACGCACATGACGCCGCAGGAGACCGTCGCGGAGAACCTCCTGTGGTTGCAGCTCGCGTTCCTCCGGGAGGCCCTCCACCTCGAACACGGCCGCTGGATGTCGCCGGGCGACGACGGCCCGCCGGGCTGACCTGCCGTCGCCGACCGCGTCAGGACCGCAAGCGGGCGACCACGCCCTCGAGGGTCGCCACCGGACGCAGCTCCTCGGCCACCCGCGCGTCGAGGACGACGACGGGGACGAGCAGCGACGCCGCCACCCGCTCGAGCTTGCGCAGGCGCCGGTGCGCCGCCTCGAGGGGCGCGGGTGCGGCCGGGCCCCAAACCCCCGCCTCGCCGGGCGGCACCGAGCGCAGGACGCGCTTGCGCTGCGCCACGGCGGCCACGGAGGACGTGACCGACAGCAGGGCGATCCCCCGCTGCGCGACGACGAACCGCCCGAGCCCCGGTCGCAGGGTCCGGTGCCCCCGCCGGCTGCGGTCCATCGCCACGTCGCCGACGACGGCGGCGACGGCCGCCGCGACCCCGAAGGGACGCCATCGATCGGCGACCGCGTCGAGGGCGCGGAGCCGCTCCAGGGGGTCGGTGACGTCGTCTGCGGCTTCGTGCACGGCCAGCGCGTGCATGACCGCGCTGCCGAACGACGCGGCGAGCCCCAGGTCGCGCAGCGCGTGGGCAAGCGGCAGCGCCGGCCGGTGTCCTCCCCCGCCGCGCCCGCGGGGCCGCAGCCGGGCCTTGCGCACGCTGCGGACCGTGCGCTGCTGCTCGGCGAGGTAGCCCTGGGCGAGGACGGACCCACCGGCGCCGACGAGCACGGCCCAGCGAGCCGCACGCAGGGCGGGGGTCCCCCCGGGGACGCCGGGCGACGCGCCGGACAGGCCCTGGGCCACCCACTGCCCACCGATCCCCACCGCGGTGGAGGCCGTGTCCAGGATCATCGCGGTCGGCATGGCGCGCTGCGCCCACCCCCGGTGCCGGCCGGCCCACCCCAGGGCCGCACTGCCCGCGACGTGGGCGGCGACGGCGGCGGCCCGCACCGCGCTCCATCGCCGGGCGGCCTCCTCGGCCAGCCGGCGGCCACCGTCCCGCGCGGCGCCCTCGCCCGCCAGGTGAAGGGCGGTCCCGCCGAACCACGCGAACAGGCCGATGTAGCGGACCGCGCGCGCGGCGCTGTTGCGCCGTCTGCGGGGCCGGGACACCGCCCGGGCCAGGACGGACGTGGACGGTCGCATGCTCGCCTCCTGTGCCCGCACGCGCGGCGGACGGTTACCGCATTCCCCGGGGGGGCAGGTGCGATACGCGGCCGCTCGTCCCGCAGCGTCGCGCCGCGTCGCCTCCCACCTCAGGAGCCAGCGTGACCTTCTCCCTCGTCGCCCGCGACCCCGCGTCCGGTCAGCTCGGCGTCGGCGCCGTCACCGCGATGGTCGGTGTCGGCAAGCTCGTGACCCACGCCCGGCCCCGCGTCGGGGCGGTGGCGACGCAGGCGATGATCAACCCCTACCTCGCCTTCGACGGGCTCGACCACCTCGCCGCGGGGAGCAGCGCGCAGGAGGCGCTCGACGCGGTCATCGCCGCGGATGCCGGGCGCGACTACCGGCAGTGCGGCATCGTCGACGCACACGGCGGTGTGGCGGCCTGGACCGGCTCCGAGACTCCCGACTGGTCGGGTCACCTGCTCGACACCGACGTGGCCGCCCAGGGCAACCGGCTCGTCGGTCCGGAGACGCTCGACGCGGTCGTCGCGGCGTACCGCGGCCGCAGCGACATCGAGCTCGCATGGCGCATCCTCGCGGCCCTCGAAGCCGGTGAGCGTACCGGCGCGGACCGCAAGGGAGCCGTGTCGGCCAACGTCGTGGTCATGGACACCGAGGCCTATCCCCTGTGGGACGTGCGGGTCGACCGGGCCGACGACCCCGTCGCCGCCCTCCGGGACCTCATGGAGGAGTTCGCCGAGCAGCTGCTGCCCCAGGTGCGCAAGCTTTCAACCCGGCAGGACCAGGAGGGCCAGCTCGTGCGGGAGCAGGGGCGGAGCGTCGGGTGACGCCCACGACGACCGGCGCTCAGTCCGCGCGCAGGCCGCGGCGGGGAAGGACCGGACGCTCGCCAGGACGACGTCGACGACGCCGCGGGCCACGAAGGGCCCGAAAGGCGTACGTCGCCGCGTTGAGCAGGAACGCCGGCGTGACCCCGATGCCTGCGACGAGACCTCCGGCCAGCGGCGCGAGGGCGAGCACGGGCAGGATCTCGGCGACCACCACGCCGGTCACGCCGAGGCCCGACCCGGTGAGCTGGAACACGAGCACGGCGAGCGCGACGGTGTTGAACACGTCGCCGGCGCGGGACACCGTCTGGGCCGTCCACAACCTGCGGTAGGCCGGCAGGGCCAGCACCGACCGCAGGCCGCTCGGCAGCCGCTCAGGGTTCATCGCCCACGCGCGCATCATCGCCGCGGTGGCGTCCACCGGCCGCCCCCGCACCACCGCTAGGCTGGCGACCCCGCGCCACCGCCTGCCAGGAGACGCTCCATGGAGCACCGCACGCTGGGCCGCCGGGCCCAAGGCGACGACACCCCGCCTCAGGTCGCGGCCGCCTGAGCGGCATGGCGCGACCCCGCATCGCCGTTGTCACCGGTGCTGCCGGCTTCCTCGGCCGCGCCTTCCGGGCGGCGCTGCGTGCGCGCGGATGGGACGTCCGCGGCGTCGACGTGCGGCCCGGACCGGACGTCACGGTCGGTGACGTGTCGCGGGCCGGCGCCTGGTCCGGGGTGCTCGACGGGGCGAGCCTCGTCGTGCACGCGGCCGCGGTCGTCACCGAAGGCGGCGACCCGGCGACGTTCTGGCGGGTGAACGTCGACGGCACCCGCACGGTCCTCGACGAGGCTGCCCGCGCCGGCGTGGGGCGGGTCCTGCACCTGTCGGCGACGGTCGTGCACGGCCGGGACTTCCCCGACGGGGTCGACGAGACCGGCGCGGTGCGCATGACGGGGAACCCCTACACCGACACGAAGGTCGCCGCGGAGCACCAGGTGCTGCTCGCCGCCGCGGCCGGCCGCGTGGGCACGACCGTCGTGCGGCTCGGCGAGGTCTACGGGCCGCACGGGGGGACCTGGACCGTGCGACCCGTCGAGCTCATGCGCCGCGGGCTGTTCGTGCTGATCGACGGGGGCCGCGGGGTGCTGTCGCCCACCTACGTCGACGACGCGGTGGACGGCGGCCTCGCGGCCGCGCTGTCCGACGACGGCCTCGGCGAGGTCTTCCACGTCACCGGTGGACAGGGCGTGCCCGCCGTCGACTACTTCGGCCGCTACGCAGCCATGCTCGGCGTCCGCCTGCGCTCGCTGCCCGCGGCCGCGGCCGCCGCGATGAGCGGTCCGCTCGGCATGGTCTCGCGCGCGGTGGGCTGGCACCCGCCGCTGTCCCCGCGCACCGTCGAGTACGTCACCCATCGCGGCACCTACTCGATCGCCAAGGCCGCACACGTCCTCGACTGGACGCCGCGGGTGTCCCTCGACGACGGGATGGTCCGGACGCAGGAGTGGTTGCGCGACGCCGGCCTCGTGCCGGAGCCCGCCGCGGACGCCGGCACGGGCGACGCGGAGGCCCGCTGAACGCGCCGGTAGCATGCGCCTCATGGCGCTGACCGACCGGATCCAGACCGACCTCACCGCGGCGATGAAGGCACGCGACACGACCGCCACCGCGGCCCTGCGGGGGGTGCTGGCGGCGATCCGCAACGCCCGGGTGGCCGAAGGCCAAGCCGGCGACCTCTCCGACGAGCAGACCGTCGAGCTGCTGAACCGGGAGGCGAAGAAGCGCACGGAGGCCGCGGACGCCTTCGCCGGCGCGGGACGCGACGAGCAGGCCGCAAAGGAACGGGCGGAGCTCGAGGTCATCCGCCGCTACCTGCCCGCTCGGCTCGACGAAGCCGAGCTGCGGGCGATCGTCGACGAGGCGGTCGCGACGACCGGCGCGAGCGGTCCGGGCGACCTCGGCCGCGTCATGGGGGCGCTCATGCCCAAGGTGCGCGGGCGCGCGGACGGCAACGCCGTGCGGGCGCTGGTCAGCGAGCGGCTGCGCGCCTGACGCCGGGTCAGCCCTCGTCGCGGTCGCGCAGGTAGCGCTCGAAGTCCGCGGCGAGCTCGTCTCCGCTCACCGAGGGCTGCGGCAGCTCGTCGGGTGCCGCGTCCATCCTCGCCTCGAGCTCGGACACGTACTCGGCGAGGTCGGCGTCCTGGGCGACGAGCTCGCTCAGCTCCTCACGCTGGCTCGCCGCCTCCTTGACGAGCGGCGCCACGGACACGTCGGCGTCGAGCAGCCCCACCACCGCCTCGACGAGCGCGAGGGTGCCGGCGAGGTAGCTCGTCCCGGCGAGGTAGTGGGGAATGCCGGCCCACAGGCTGGCCGACTGCAGCCCCGCGTCCGCGCACGCCTGGTGGAGGATGCCGGTGATGCCTGTGGGCCCCTCGTAGTGCGACGGCCGGAGGCCGAGCCGGGCGCCGAGGACGAGGTCGTTCGTGTTGCCGGTGACGGGGACCTCGCGGGTGTGCGGGGCGTCCACCTGCAGCGCGCCGAGCGTGACGGCGAGCTCCACGCCGATGTCGCGTGCGAGGTGGACCACCGCAGCGGTGAAGGTCCGCCACCGCAGGTTCGGCTCGGTTCCCTGGAGCAGCACCACGTCGCGGTCCGCGCCCGGGACCCGGGCCCAGGAGAAGAGGTTGCCGGGCCAGTCGATGCGCCGCTCGCCGTCCACGTTGCGCACGAGGGGCCGGGTCGCCTGGAAGTCGAAGAACTCCTCCGGGTCGATCTCGGCGAAGCCCCCCGCGTCCATCTCGGCGGCGAGGAACTCGACCGTGCCTGACGCGGACTCCCCCGCGTCGTTCCATCCCTGGAAGGCGGCGATGAGCGCCGGGCGCCGCAACTTCGGGGGGCGTGTGCGGATGGTCACCACGTTGGCCACGTCCTCGTCCCTTCCCTCGTTGGGCAGTTCCCTTACCCGCCAGGAGCCCGTCGCAAGAAGTCACTGAACCCCGGGCCCATCACCCGGTGACGGGTCAGCTGTACGTCGTGGCGGCCTGCGGGGACCACGAACTCGTCGGCCTGGGGCCACACCCTCCGCAGCTCGCCGTAGTGCGCCGGGTCCACCGCGGGGTCGCGGTCCCCGCGCACGAGCAGGACCGGGCAGCGCAGACCGGCCAGCCCCTCGACGTCGACCGCCACGTCGAGGCCGCCCGCGTCCCTGCGGCAGACGTCCCTCCAAGCCTCGTCACTCCCCTGAGGGGCGTGGAGGGCGGCGAGGTGCCTCGCCCACACGGGGTATTCCCGCTCCAGACGCTCGGGGCGGAAGTTGTCCCGCCAGACGCGCAGGCCGTCGTGGTCGCGGACGCTCACCCCGACGAGGGTGAGGGAGGCGAAGAGCTGCGGGCGCGCACCGGCGACCGCCAGCGCCGCGTGTCCCCCCATGCTGAAGGCGCCGACGTGCGCCGGACCGTCGAGGGCGGCGAGGTAGGCCGCGACGGCCCCCGCGAGGACGTCGCGCGAGTAGGTGCCGTCCGCGGGCAGCGGCGTGCGGCCGTGCCCCGGCAGGTCGGGCAGGTGGACCTGCCAGCGCTCCGCAAGGGTCGCGACGAGCTTCGACCAGTGGTAGCGGCCCGTGCCGATGCCGCCGTGCAGGAGCACGAGCGGCGGGGCGGTGTCGCGGCCTTCCGTCTCGGCGTACACGCCGCCGATGCTAGTCGCCCATCCCGGACCGCAGCGGGGCGCGTGGGCGGCAGGCGACGCGCGGCGCTGAGGCCGACTGCGGCGGGGGCGCCCTGGTCGGGCTGTGACGGACTGGCCCGTCCGGATGGCCCCTCAACCAACCCAAGTAACTAGCCGATCACGCTGGGTGACATCGCCCACTCGTTCCCCTTGCGGAGGAATCACCCCATGCGTACAGGCTACTCCCCCTCGCTCCCGCGCCTAACCGCGGTCCTCGTGGCCGTTGCGATCATCGCGGGCATCGTCCCTGCCGGCGCGGCGGAGGCCCGCAGCAGCGGAAACGTCGAGCACATCGCCCGCGACCTGCTCAACCGCCTCAACGAAGAGCGCCACGCCCGCGGCATCCAGCCGGTGGCCTGGGACGGCGACCTCGCGCGGCTCGCCACCCAGTGGTCGGCGCGGATGTCGGACACCAAGGACTACCGCCACAGCGACATGAACGCCGCCATGCAGACCTCGCCCTACCGGGAGCGGTTCAGCTACATCGGCGAGAACATCTTCCTGCTCTACCCCGCCTACGAGTCCGCCGGCTACGCCCACCGCGGCTGGATGCAGTCCGAGGGCCACCGGCGCAACATGCTCAACCGCTACCACGACGCCGTGGGCATCGGCATCATCTGCGACGCCGACGGCACCATGTGGGCCACCA
>DATLGH010000089.1 GCA_035540635.1 Egibacteraceae bacterium
GGGGCGGGCGAGGCGCCACGGGCGGCGGCCGCCGGGGCGGGAGGCGCGTCGAGCTCGGATTCGATGCGGTCGGCGGACAACCCGACGGCGGGCGCGACGACGTCGCGGATGTAGCGGTAGCGCAGGGCCCGGTCGCCGAGGCGCGCGAGCAGCGGGAACGTCGCCCGGTAAGCCGCCACCTGGCCCTCGGGGGTCGTCACGTCCGCACGGCGCAGGAGGTGCTCGATCTGGAACTCGACGGCGGTCTTCACTTGTCGCAGCGCCAGCTCGACGCGTTCGGCGCCGTCGGCTGCGAGGTCGGCCGGGTCGGTGCCCTCGGGCAGCGGCAGCACCCCGATCTCGCGGACACCCACCTCCTCCGCGAGGGCGCGGGCGCGCTCGGCGGCCGCGGCACCCGCCTCGTCGGCGTCGAGCGCGAGCACGACCCGCGGCGCGAAGTGCTCGAGCTGGCGGAAGTGATCGGCGGTGAGCGCCGTGCCACACGTCGCGACGGCATGGCGCACACCGGCGGTGTGCAGGCCGATGACGTCCATGTAGCCCTCGACAACGAGTGCCGTGTCGCGGCGCTGGATCTCCGCACGCGCCCAGTTGAGGCCGTAGAGCACCTGTGCCTTGCGGTACACCTCGGTCTCGGGAGAGTTGATGTACTTGGGCGGGGCGCCTTCCCGCGGTGCCGTTCGCAGCGCGACGCCCGGCAAGAGCCTACCCCCGAACGCGACGACGTCCTTGCCGGCCTTGTCGAGGATCGGGAACACCACGCGCCCGCGGAACCGGTCGATCGGCCCGTTGGCTCCCTGGGTGGCGAGTCCCGCGTCAGCCATCTCCTCGGCGGTGAACCCGGCGCCGCGCAGGTGGCCGACGAGCGTGTCCCAGGCGTCGGGGGCCCAGCCGAGGCGGAAGTGCTCCGCATCGGAGCGGTCGATCCCCCTGCTCGCGAGATAGGCCCGGGCGGGGCCGCCGTCGCGTCCGGCGAGCGCGCGCTCGAAGAACCGTGCCGCCTCGCCGAGCGCCTCGGTCAGGCGGGTACGCCGGCCGAGCGCACTGCGCTGCCCGGGGCTGAGCTCCTCGTAGCGCAACGGGAAGCCGGTGATCCGCGCGAGCCGCTCGACCGCCTCGGGGAAGCTCAGCGCCTCGATCTGCTGGAGGAACCCGTAGACATCACCGCCGACCTGGCAGCCGAAGCAGTGGAACAGCCCCCGGGTCGGGTCGACGGTGAACGACGGCGTCTTCTCGTCGTGGAACGGGCAGAGGCCCTTCAGCCGCGCACCGGCTCCCTTGAGCGCCGTGTAGTCACCGACGACCGCGACGATGTCGGCCCGCTCGCGCAGAGCCTGGATGTCGTCGTCGTTGATCCGGCCGGGCACCTGTACCCCTTGCTGCCAGCGGTCGTCAAGCGCGCGGAGCGCCCAGTCTACGCGCGGCGGCGCCCGGCCTGGGGCTCGCGCGCACCTGCGCCGCCGGGCAGGAACAGCGCGGCGAACGTGCGCAACGCCTCGCCGTCGGTCATCCCCGCGATGAAGTCGAGAACCCGGGTCTCAAGCGGCCCACCCCGGCGGTGCTCGCCGGGCAGCTCCCTGGGGTTCTCGAGATAGAAGACCGCGAGGCAGCGCAGGGTGTGCACCGCCCTGTCGCGCTCGGCGTTCGCATCGGCGCGCTGGTGGACGCGGGCGGTGAGGAACCCCTCCAGCCGCCGGTGCGCCTCGACAACTGGCGCGCTCATCGTGACCTCGGGCTGGTCGAGCGAGGTGGCCACGACGTCGGTGACGAGCGTCGTGACGCGCTGCTCGTGGGTGGCGCCGAGCACCCCCACGATGTCGAGCGGCAGATCCTGCGGGACCACGAGCCCCGCGCGGACCGCATCGTCGAGGATGTGGGTGGTGGAGGCGATCGCGTCGGCGCGCCGCACGACCTGTCCCTCGGGCGTGGCCGGCTCGGGCATCCCGGGGCTGTGGTTGAGGATGCCGTCGCGAACCTCCCATGTGAGGTTGAGCCCGCGCCCGCCGGCTTCGAGGCGCTCGACGACCCGCAGGCTCTGCTCGTTGTGGCGGAAGGGCCCTTCGGCGAAGACCGACAACGCGTCCTCGCCCGCGTCGGCAAAGGGCGTGTGGCCGAGATCGTGGCCGAGGGCGATGGCCTCGACGAGGTCCTCGTTCAGGCGCAGTGCCCGAGCGATGGTGCGGGCGACCTCGGCCACCTCGAGGGTGTGGATGAGCCGGACGCGGTCATGGCCGCCGTCGAGGGAGAGGACGACCTGGGTCTTGTCCTTCAGACGCCGGAACGCCCGGGCGTGCAGGACGCGGTCACGGTCGACCTGGAACGCGGTCCGCAACCGGTCGGCGTCCTCGTAGCGGTCCCGGCCCTTGCTCCCCGACGCGAGCGTCGCCCACGTGGACAGGCTCGCGCGCTCAAGATCCTCAGTGCGCTCCCGTACTGCGTCGAGCCGCTTCACGGGCGTCATCGTAGCATCGGGGTCCTGCGCACCGGGTCAGGCGCCCACGACAGGAACACCCATGGAAACCGTCCGCCCACGCGAGCTGCACGTCGCCGCACGGGTGGCCGACGCGCTCGTCTACGCGGTTGGCGCAGCCGGCGTGCTCGCGGGTGGGCTGCTGTTCCGCGACGGCTCCATCGGCTTCGCGATCGTCGCCTGGGGGCTCACCTTCGTCGGCGGGGCGGGCCTGCGCCTGGCCGCCTGGTCGGCCCGGGCCCTGGCCGAGCTGCTCATGCGCAGCGCCCGGATGGAGTCCGACCTCGCCGCGCTGCTCCGCGACCGCGCCGGTTCGCCGCCTCCGCCGACCGCCCGGCGGGGCGGCCCCGATGCGTCCCCCGACCCGTACCGGCGCTGGGGCGGCCACCACTGACCACCGGCGGTGGAGTCCGGGCCTACCCGAGGCGGAGCCGCTCGTCGAGGTAGGCGGTCAGGCGGTCGATCGCGACGCGGTCCTGGGACATGGAGTCGCGGTCGCGGACGGTGACGGCCCGGTCCTCCTCGACCGTCTGGAAGTCCACGGTCACGCAGAACGGCGTCCCGACCTCGTCCTGCCGCCGGTAGCGCTTGCCGATCGAGCCCGCGTCGTCGTACTGGGCCATCCACCGTGGCTTCAGCACGTCGTTGACCTCGCGGGCGGTCGGCACGAGCTGCTCGTTGCGCGACAGCGGCAGAACCGCCACCTTGACCGGCGCGAGAGCGTGGTGCAGGCGCAGGACCGTGCGGCGCTCCTGCTTGCCCGAGGCCGAGACCGCGGTCTCCTCGCGGTACGCGTCGACGAGGAAGGCCAGGGCGGAGCGGTCCACCCCCGCAGCCGGCTCGATGACGTAGGGCACGTAGCGCTCGTCGCGGTCCTGGTCGTAGTAGGACAGGTCCTTTCCGCTGAACTCCGCGTGGCGGCGCAGGTCGAAGTCGGTGCGGTTGGCGATGCCCTCGAGCTCGGACCAGGCGAACGGGAAGCGGTACTCGACGTCGACCGTCGCCTTCGCGTAGTGCGACAGCTCGTCGGCCGCGTGGGGACGGATGCGCAGGTTCTGCGGGCGCATGCCGAGACCGACGTACCAGTTCCAGCGCTGGGCGATCCAGTAGTCGTGCCATGCCTCGTCGCTGCCCGGACGGACGAAGAACTCCATCTCCATCTGCTCGAACTCGCGGACGCGGAAGATGAAGTTGCGCGGCGTGATCTCGTTGCGGAAGCTCTTCCCGACCTGCGCGATCCCGAACGGGATCTTCTGCCGGCTCGTGAGCTGGACGTGCGCGAAGTCGACGAACATGGCCTGCGCCGTCTCCGGACGCAGCCACACCTGCGCGCTCGTGTCCTCGGTAGGGCCGACGAACGTGCGGAACATGAGGTTGAACGCCCGCGGTGCGGTGAACCGCGTGCCGCCGCACTCCGGGCAGTACGGCTCGCCCGCCTTGTTCGTCTCCATCTGGTCCGCGCGGTAGCGGCGGTTGCACGACGTGCACTCGACGAGGGGGTCCGTGAAGCCCTCGACGTGGCCTGACGCCTCCCACACCCGCGGGTGCATGAGGATCGACGCGTCGAGGGCGACGACGTCGTCGCGCAGCTGGACCATGGCCCGCCTCCACGCCGCCTTGACGTTGTCCTTCAGGGCCGCACCGAGCGGGCCGAAGTCCCAGGCGCCCCGGAGCCCGCCGTAGATCTCCGAGGACTGGAAGATGAGGCCGCGGCGCTTGCAGAGCTCGACGATGGTGGCCATGTCCGTGTCATGCGAACCGGCCGTGGTGTCTGCGTCGGCCTCGACCACCGTCACGCCCACGTCCGCGGCGGGCGGCAGGTCGCGGTCGGTGGGAGGGCTCAGCTCGGTGGTCGTCTCGCTCATCGTGGCTCGTTCCTGGACAGGGGGCACCCCATGCGCTGCCGACGGGATGCGTCGAGCCTACCCGATCCGCTCCGGCCCACCCCACGGCGCCTCTCGGCGCCTGCGTCGGAGCAGGGGCCTGGCGCCTCAGAGGATCTGGGACAGGAACAGCTTCGTGCGTTCCTCCTGCGGGTTGGTGAAGAAGTGCTCCGGGGTGCCGACCTCGACGATCTGGCCGTCAGCCATGAAAACGACCCGGTGCGCGACCTGGCGTGCGAAGCCCATCTCGTGGGTGACGCAGATCATCGTCATCCCCGACTCGGCGAGCTCTTGCATGGTGTCGAGGACCTCTTTGATCATCTCCGGGTCGAGGGCGCTCGTCGGCTCGTCGAACAGGATGGCCTTCGGCTGCATCGCCAGGGCGCGGGCGATCGCCACACGCTGCTGCTGGCCGCCGGACAGCTGCGCGGGGTACTTGGGCGCCTGCTCGGGGATGCGCACCCGCTCGAGCATCTGCATGGCCAGTTCGTTGGCCTTCTTCTTGTTCCACCGGCGTACCTGGCGGGGGCCAAGGGTGACGTTCTCGAGCACGGTCAGGTGCGGGAACAGGTTGAACTGCTGGAACACCATGCCGACCTCGCGGCGGATCTCGGCGATGTTGCGCAGGTCGTCGCTCATCTCGACGCCGTCGACGACGATGCGTCCGCGGTCGTGCTTCTCGAGACGGTTGATGCAGCGGATGAGCGTCGACTTGCCCGACCCCGACGGGCCGCAGACGACGACCACCTCCTTGCGGCCCACCGCGAGGTTTATGTCCTTGAGCGCCTGGAAGTCGCCGAAGGACTTGTCGACCCCCTCGCAGGAGATCATGACGTCGCCCGTGCCGCCCGCACGGGTGGCGTCGGCGGGAACAGCCGTCTCGGTCATCGGCGTCGCACCTTCCTCGTCATCGCATCCCCACCCCGAGTCGCTTCTCCAGGCGCTGGCTCGCCCGCGACATCGTGAAACAGATCGACCAGAGGAGAAAGCCCGTGAACAGCAGCGTCTCGGCCTGCAGCCCCTGGCCGGCGAACTGGGGCTGGCTCGTCACGGCGCGCGCGACGCGCAGGACGTCGGTCAGGCCGATGATCGCGACCAGCACCGTGTCCTTCGTGAGGCTTATGAACTGGCCGACGAGCGCGGGGATCACGTTGCGAAGCGCCTGGGGCAGCACGATGAGCAGGGTCGTCTTCAGCGGCGACAGGCCGATGGCCTTGGCCGCCTCGACCTGACCCGGCGGGATGCTCTGCAGGCCGCCGCGGACGTCCTCGGCGACGTAGGCGCCCGCGAACAGCACGAAGGCGACGAGGGCACGGGTGACCTGGCCGGGCCGGGTCATCCCTGCCGGGACGAAGAAGCCGAGCATCGTTGCGCCCATGAGGAGCAGCGTGATGAGCGGCACACCGCGGATGAGCTCGATGTAGCCGACGCACACGAGCCGCACGGCCGGGAACGTCGACCGCCGGCCCAGCGCGAGCAGGACCCCGAAGGGGAAGCACAGCGTGATGGCGGCGATAGCGAGGAAGACGTTGAGCAGCAGGCCCTGGAAGTTGTTGTAGGTCATCGGGCTGCCCGCGGAGAACGCGGCGTAGGCGCCGAACACGGTTGCGACGTAGAGGATCGGCATGTAGCGGCCCACGCGCGGGGGCAGGCGCATGCCCACGGTGCGGCTACCGAGCGCCACGAGGGCCGACAGGGCGACCATGAGCGCGGGCGTCGCCGTCGACGTGAGGGCGAGCAGCACCGCGACGAACACGATCCCCGGGGCGGCCATGCGCAGCAGCGCGACGCGGTTCGCCCGCCCACGCCGGCGCGCCGCGACGCCAACCCCGAGACCGGATACGGCCGACACCAGGCCGATGGCGACCCACGCCCGGTAGAGCTCCCCGCGGGGGAACCGCCCGACCATGAACGTCGTGAGGTTCACCCGGACGATCTCCCAGTTCGCCGTCACGAAGACGAACAGGAGCAGGCGGAAGAAGGCGTAGCCGAGGAACGCGCCGAAGACGACGGTGAACAGCGCGTTGTACCAGGTGCTGAACAGGTTGGCCCGCAGCCACTCGCCGGGCGTCGCCGCGGGCTGCGTGAGGGGGTCCTCGGTGAGGACGGGGGACTCCTCGGCCGGTTCGACCTGCGGTGTCTCGACGGTCTCGGCCACTACCGGGCCTTCAACGCCAGCGAGCGGTTCACGACGTTCGCGATGGCGGAGATGAACAGCGAGAGCGTCAGGTAGCCGAGGGCGAGGATGGCGACGAGCTGCGGTGCGGGGTTGGCGTTGCCGATGGCGGTGAACGTCACCCGGGTGAGCTCGACGTAGCCGACGAAGATGGCCAGCGAGGAGTTCTTCGTGAGGTTCAGGTACTGGCTCGCGACCGGCGGGACGGCGATGCGGGCCGCCTGCGGCAGGATGACGTAGCGCATGCGCTGGAACCCGGACAAGGCGATGGCCTGCGCCGCCTCGGTCTGGCCCTTCGGCACCGCGAGGATCGAACCGCGGACGATCTCCGCGATGTGGCTCGCCGTGTAGATGACAAGCCCGGCGAGCAGCGCCCCGTAGGTCGGTTGAAGCTCGATGCCGCCCGTCACGAGGCGTCCCTCCCGGGTCGGGAGCGTGACCTCGATCGGGGCGCCGAGCGCGACGTAGCCGACGCCGCCGATGAGCAGCAGCGCCCCCGCGCCCCAGAGGACGCGATGGTGAGGTGTGCCCGTCTCGTCCCACAGGCGCGTGCGCCAGACGCCGAGGGCGACGGCCACGGCGAGGCCCACGCCGAGGACGGCGAGGAACGGGCCGAGCGGCTGGGTGGCTTCGCCCCACACCATCCAGATTCCGCGCGTGGAGAGGATCATCGCGCCGAAGACGTTGACCGCGTCGGCGATGCCGGGCAGCGCCGCGAGCACGACCGCGAAGTACATGAACGCGATGATGAGCAGCACGGGGGTGTTGCGGATCGCCTCCACGTACACCGCCGCCGCCTTGCGCACGAGCCAGTTCGTCGACAGGCGGGCGATGCCGAGAAGGACGCCGACGACGGTGGCGAGGGCGATGCCGATGGCGGCGACGCGGATGGTGTTCGCGTAGCCCACGAGCAGGGCGTCTCGGATGGGCTGCGACGGCCGGAAGTCGTCCGCGCCCCGGATGTCGAAGCCCGTCGGCTGGTCGAGGAACGCGAAGCCCGTCGGCAGGCCCGAAGCCCGCATGTTCGTCATGAGCGTGGTGAAGAGGAAGCGCAGGAAAAAGAAGACCGCGACGAGGAACACCACCTGCGCGACGACCCGGATGATCCGCACGTCGCGCCACGGCGGCGGGCGGGTCTGCCGCACCGCGGTCTGCTCACCGCCACCCGCCACGCCGGTCCCCCTGCTCACGGGCCTGCGCCCCCACGATACGCGAACGCCGCCCCGGGCGGGCGCCGGACCCCGCGGTGGGGCGTGGGCCGGGGCGGCGGCGTCGCCGCCGCCCCGGGCGCGACCCTAGCGGTAGGGAGGTGCGTAGAGCAGACCACCGTCGGTCCAGAGCGCGTTCGTGCCACGCTCGAGACCCAACGGCGTGTCGGGCCCGAGGTGGCGCTCGAAGAGCTCACCGTAGTTGCCGACCTGCTCGATCACCGTGCGGTTGAAGTCGGTGTCGAGGCCGAGACCCGGGTCGAACACGACGCCCTCGTCCTCGCCCTCGATGCCCGGCAACCCCAGGAACCGGCGGATGTCGAGGTTCTCCGTGTCGTCGAACTCGGCGAGGTTGTCCGACGTGATGCCGAACTCCTCGGCCTGGATGAGCCCGATCACCGTCCAGTTGACGACGTCGAACCACTCCTGGTCTCCGTCGGCGACGGCCGGGCCAAGCGGCTCCTTCGAGAAGACCTCGTCGAAGATGACGAGCGACTCCGGGCCACCGGCCTCCTCGGGGAACACCGCGCGCCGCGCCGCGAGCTGGCTCAGGTCGGACGTCCACCCGTCGCAGGCGTCGGCGATGAACGCCTCCTGGATGTCCTCGGTGTCGCTGAACGTGGCCGGCTCGTAGGGGATACCGGCGAAGCGGGTAGCGAGGTTGAGCTCGGTGGTCGTGCCCTCGAGGGTGCAGATGACGGTGTTCTGCATGTCGTCGATCGATCCGAAGCCGTCAGCGGCGCGGACCATCATCCCCTGGCCGTCGTAGTAGGTCGTGGTCACGAAAGCGGCGCCCTCGGTGCCGTCACGGGCGGCCGTCCAGGTCGTGTTGCGCGACAGCACGTCGATCTCGTCGGCCTGCAGCGTCGTGAAGCGCTCGGCCACGGCCACGGGCCGGAACTGCACGGCTTCGGCGTCACCGAGGACGGCGGCCGCGATGGCCCGGCAGAGGTCGACGTCGAAGCCCTCGGGCTCCCCGTCCTCGCCGATGAACCCGAAGCCCGGGACGACGTCGTTGATGCCGCAGATGAGCTCGCCGCGCTCACGGACCTGCGCGAGCTTGCCGTTGCCCCGGTCGGTCTGCGTGTCCTGCCCCTCGCCGAGGCCGACGTCCTCTCCGTCGTCGGGTAGGCCCGGCTCCGGCTCGGCGCCGCCGCCGTTGCACGCCGAGGCGAGCAGTGCGAGGGCGAGTACGAGCGGCCACATCTTCAGGGTTGCTTTGCGCATGAGCAGCATCCTCACTCTGGGCAGCCATCCCGCCCACGGATCGGCGGGCACCCGAAAGCCCGCACGCGGTGTCTAGAGGGTAAACCACGCCGCGGGGGCCTGCCACTACTTTGATAGTTGGGCGGCTGACGCTACGTGTCAGGGCGTTCGTATGCGTCCCATGCCCGTCCGCGGGCCTCGTGGGGCGCGGACGGTGCGGCACCGCGGCGGGCATACTGGCGCCATGCCTGCCTTTGCCGCCGGCTTGGTCGTGTTCGCCACCTCCGCGGCGGTGCTCGTGCTCGAGATCCTCGCCGCGCGGCTGCTCGCGCCGTACGTGGGAGTGACGCTGCAGACCTACACGGGGATCATCGGCACGGTCCTCGCGGGCATCGCGGTCGGCAGCTGGTACGGCGGCAGGCTCGCCGACCGCGTCGACCCCCGACGACTGCTCGGACCCATGGTGCTGATCGGCGGGGTGCTCGCCCTGGCGGCCGTGCCGGCGGTCACGTTCTTCGGCTCCGCCCTGGCAGGCGGCGGCGGCCCGCTCGTCATCATCATCCTGTCGCTGGCGGGATTCTTCGCGCCCGCCGCGGTGCTGTCGGCGGTCACCCCGACGGTCGTGAAGCTCCAGCTGGCAAGTCTCGACGAGACGGGGGAGGTCGTCGGTCGCCTGTCGGCCCTCGGCACGGCGGGCGCCATCTTCGGCACGTTCGCCACCGGCTTCCTGCTTGTCGCCGCCTGGCCCAGCCGGCCGATCGTCGTGGGCCTCGGCGGGCTGCTCGTCCTCGGTGGGCTCGGCCTCTGGTGGTGGCTTGCTCCCCAGCGCGAGCAGTTCCCCGCTCCCCTCGTGATGCTCGCCGTCGTGGCCGGCGGGCTGGCCCTGCTCCTGCCGAGCCCCTGCGACTTCGAAAGCGCCTACTTCTGTGCCCGGGTCGACGCCGCGGAGGACCGCGACAGCGGACGCGTGCTCGTCCTCGACCGGCTGCGCCACAGCTACGTCGACCTCGACGACCCCCGCCACCTCGGCTTCGGCTACACCCAGGTCTTCGCCGACGTCATCGACGCGTCCACGGCTCCCCGCGAGCCCGTCGCCGCGCTGCACATCGGCGGCGGGGGGTTCTCGATGCCCCGCTACCTCGCCGCCGAGCGCCCGGGGTCGGACAGCCTCGTGCTCGAGCTCGACCCGATGCTCGTCGCGGTCGCCCGCAACGAGCTCGGCCTGCAGACCGGGCCGGATCTGCGCGTGGAGACCGGCGACGCCCGTCTCGGTGTCGCGGCGCAGCCCGCCGCACGCTGGGACGTCGTGATCGGCGACGCCTTCGGAGGCCTCGCGGTCCCCTGGCACCTCACCACCGCCGAGTTCGTGCACGACGTCCGGGCGACGCTGCGTCCCGGTGGCGTCTACATGATCAACGTCATCGACTTCCCCCCGTCGCGCTTCGCGCGGGCGGAGGCGGCGACGCTCGCGGCGGTGTTCGACCACGTCGCGCTCGTGGCGCCGCTGCGGCGGATCCTCGGTGCGGAGGGTGGCAACTTCGTGCTCGTCGGCTCGGACGCACCGATCGACGCCGAGGCGATCCGCCGGGAGATCGACGCCCGAGGCGGTGACGAGGAGGTCGTCACGGGCTCGCGCTACGAGGAGTTCGTCGGCAGCGCGCGGGTCCTCACCGACGACCACGCCCCCGTCGACCAGCTCCTCACCCCCCACCCCCAGTAGAAGCGTGCCCGCCGGCGCGCCTACACGCGACCGAACCGACGGCTTCGGCGCTGGTACTCGGCGATGGCGGCGAACAGGTCGCGGCGGGTGAAGTCGGGCCAGAGCACGTCGGTGAAGACGAGCTCGGCGTAGGCGGCCTGCCAGAGCAGGAAGTTCGACAGTCGCTGCTCGCCCGACGTGCGGATGAGCAGGTCGACGTCGGGGGCGTCGGGGAGGTACAGCCGTGCCTGCAGCGACTTGGCCGTGACCTTGGCGGGCCGCAGGCGGCCGGCGGCGGCGTCCGCGGCGACCTGGCGGGCGGCGTCGACGAGCTCCGCCCGGCCGCCGTAGTTGAACGCGACCTGGAACGTCATGCGCGTGTGGTGGGCGGTGCGCGCCTCGGTCTGCTCGATCATCTCCACGAGGCGGCGCGGGACGGGCCGTCCGCTGCGGCCGAGGAAGCGGACGCGGACGCCGCGCTCGTCGAGCTCGTCGGCGCGGCGCAGCAGGAGGTCGCGGTTGAAGTTCATCAACCACCGGACCTCCGACGGCGGCCGCTTCCAGTTCTCGGTGGAGAAGGCGTAGACCGTGAGGTAGTCCAGGCCGATCTCCAGCGCGCCCTCGACGGTGTCGAACAGGGCCGCCTCGCCGGCTTCGTGCCCGGCGTTGCGCGGCAGACCGCGCTGGCCTGCCCAGCGGCCGTTGCCGTCCATGATGATCCCGACGTGGGCGGGAAGGTGGTCGGGGTCGAGCCCGTGCGGCTGGCGGCTCACCGTGGGACGAGGTCCCAGGACTTCAGCGGCTTGCCGAGATGGTAGGTCACGAAGCTGTTGACGAGCGCCGCGGCGGTACGGCGCACCGGGGTCTCGTGGGGCGCGAGGCAGACGTCGACGAGGTCCGTCCGCGCAAGGCGGCGGAGCAGCGCGACCGCGGCCGGATCCATCCCGCGAGCGCCCGCGGGAGCGCAAGCGGGGCACAGCAGGCCGCCGGCGGCGATGTGGAACACCGAGTGGGCACCGGGCAGCCCGCAGCCCGCGCACGCGTCGAGGTAGGGGTGGTAGCCGGCGACCCCGGCCAGGCGCAGCAGCCAGGCGTCGAGCATGGCCGCCGGGTCGGCCGCCGGCCGGGAGAGCGCCCGCAGCCCGTCGATGAGCAGGAGGAACAGCGGGTTGGACCGCTCCCCCTCCTGGGCCACGCGGTCGGTTGCCTCGGCCATGGCCGAGCCGCACGCCGACAGGGCGAAGTCCGCCCGCACCGCCGCGTGCGGGGTGATGAGCTCGACCTGCGTGACGATGTCGAGGTTGCGCCCCTCGTAGAGCTGCAGGTCGACGTGGCTGAACGGCTCGAGGCGTCCCCCGAGGCGCGACGTCGGCCGGCGCACCCCCTTCGCGACGGCCCGGACCTTGCCCCGCCCCTGCGTGAGCAGGCAGACGATGCGATCCGCCTCGCCGAGCTTGTAGGTGCGCAGGACGATGCCCTGCTCGCGGTACAGCGCCATGACCGTCCAGGGTATGTGCCCGCGGTCGGTAGCCGGCGCACCCCGCCCCCGGCGGGACGCAGTCCCCGAGAGTGCAGACCCGCTGGGACAGGGGGCGGGCGGGGCGGGCTCAGTAGCCGAGGCGTTCGAGCTTCTTCGGGTCCCGCTGCCACTCCTTCATGAGCTTCACCCGGAGGTCGAGGTAGACGCGGCCGCCGAGGATGAGCTCGAGCTCCTCGCGGGCGCGGGTGCCGATGGTGCGCAGCCCCTGGCCTCCTTTGCCGATGACGATCCCCTTCTGCGAGTCGCGTTCGACGTAGACGACCGCGTAGACTTTCGTGACGCCGTCGGGCTCCTCGGGGGGTTCGATCTCCTCGACGACCACGGCGATGGAGTGCGGGACCTCCTCGCGCATGGCCGTGATGGCCTTCTCCCGGATGATCTCGGCGACGTGCTGGTCGAGGGACTGGTCGGTGACCTGGCCCTCCGGGAAGTACGGCGGCCCCTCGGGCATGCGGGCGGCGATGAGCTCGACGAGGGTCTCCACGCCGGCGCCGGTGGCCGCGGACACGGGGACGACCTCCTCCCAGTCGCCGAGCTCGGCCAGGCGCGCCAGGCCCGGCAGCTGCCGGTCGCCGTGCAGCCGGTCGATCTTGTTGAGCACGGCGACCTTCGGCACGGGGACGTCGGCGAGCAGGCCGGCGAGGAACTCGTCCCCGCGGCCGATGCCGTCGGCGCCGTCGACGAGGAACACGGCGCAGTCGATGTGCGACAGCGCCCCCCGCGCGACGTCGTTGAGGCGCGATCCGAGCAGCGACTTGGGCTTGTGGATCCCCGGCGTGTCGACGAACACGATCTGGAGGTCGTCTTCGTCCCCGCCCGGCGACCCCGTCCCCGCGCCCCGGCGGTGGAGGACCCCCCGGATGGCGTGACGGGTGGTCTGCGGAACCGGCGTGGTGATTGCGATCTTCTGCCCGACGATGGCGTTCAGCAGCGTGGACTTCCCCACGTTCGGGCGCCCGACGATGGCGACGAACCCTGAGCGCATGCCCGCACCCTACCCCGAGCCCTGCTCGTCGCCCCGCGGAGGGAGCGCAACGCCATGGGGGGAACCGGGGCCAATCCCGTGGTCAATCGTCGGGCAGCTCGCTCGGACGCGCCTGCAGGATCCGCTCCGCCCCGCCGCGCCACACCTGCAGCGCGACCGGCCGGTCGATCCGCTCACCGTCGAGGAGGCGCTGGAGGTCCCCGACGTCGCCGACGCCCGCGCCGTCGAGGGCGACGATGAGGTCCTCCGGCCGCAGGCCGGCGTCCGCGGCGGGGCTGCCGGCCACGACGGACAGCACTTCGAGACCCGTGCGCCGTCCCGTCGCCGCCGCGGCCCTCGGCGGCAGCGGGCGCGCGCCGCCGGCCACCCCGAGGTAGGCCCTGCCGGCGCGCCCGTCGCGCAGGAGGGCGCCGATGATCCCGCGCGTGGTGCTGTCGACCGGCACCGCGAGGCCGAGGCCCTGCCCGGCTCCCGGGCCGACCACCGCGGTGTTGATCCCGACGACGTTCCCGCGGCTGTCGGCGAGCGCACCGCCGGAGTTGCCCGGGTGCAGCGCCGCGTCGGTCTGGATGACGTTCTCCACGAGGCGGGCCGCCCGCGTGGAGCGCACGGGGAAGGAGCGGCCGAGCCGCGCTGACCACCCCGGCGCTTACCGAGCCCGCGAACCCGAGCGGGCTGCCGACCGCGACGACGAGCTGACCGACGACGAGGGCGCCCGCGTCGCCGAGGTCGGCCGCGGGCAGGCCGCCCCCGGCCACCCGCAACACGGCGAGATCCGACAGGCGGTCGGCGCCGACGACCGTGAACGGCAGCTCCCGCCCGTCGGCGAAGGTCGCGCTCCCCGCTTCGGCGTCGTCCGAGGCCGGCCGGAAGCGCCTGGCCGACTCGACGACGTGCGCGGAGGTCAGGAGGAACCCGTCGGGGGTGAGGACCACGGCGGAGCCGGTGCCGACGGTGCGGTGACCGCCGCGCACGGGCGCGGTGACCCGCAGGCTCGCGACGGCCGGCAGCAGGCGCCGGGCTACCGCGGCCACCACCTGGGAGTAGGCGTCGAGGGCGGCTCGCTCGTCGGGTGCGGCGACCGGCACCGCGCTCACGCCGAGCCCTCCTCCCGGGTCGCGGTGAACGGCACGCTCACGGCGATCTCCTCGTTGCCGCGCACGATGGTGAGCGAGAGCGCGTCGGTGGCGTCGAGCCCGTCGAGGACGGTGAACAGCGCCTGGCTCGTCGACACGGGCTGCCCGGCGGCCTCGACGAGCAGGTCGCCTCGGCGCAGCCCCGCACGGTCGGCGGGGCTGTTGTCCTCCACGCCCCGTACGAGCAGCCCGTCGCGCGCCGCCAGGCCGACGGACTCCCGGAGGCGTCGCGCGACCTCGGGCGGCGCGAGCGCGAGCCCGAGCCGCACCCGCCGGGGAGCCTGTCCCCGGCCGAGCGCGTCCACCCGGTCCCGAAGGTCGGCGTGCGCGGGCAGGGCCAGGTAGAACCCACCCCGCAGGCGGTTGGTGTTCAGCCCGACGAACCGTCCGGCCACGTCGAGCAGCGGCCCCCCCGAGGAGCCGCGAGCGAGCGGGGCGGTGTGCTCGATGCTGCCGGTGATCCGCCTCCCCCGCGGCCCCGAGAAGGCCTGTTCGGTCGCCGACACGAGCCCGAAGGTCGTCCGCAGGCCCCGCCCTCCCGGGTTCGCCAGGGCGATCACCGCGGTCCCGACCGCCGTCGCGGTCTCCGACCAGACGACGCCCGGGGCCGCGCCGGTGTCCACGGTGAGGACCGCGATGTCCCCGTCGACGTCGGCGGCCGCGAGCTGCGCCGTGGCGCTGCGCCCGTCGGCGAACGTCACGGTCATCTCCCGCCCGGTCACGTTGTGCGCGTTCGTGAGGACGCGCCCCTCGCCGACCACCACCCCGGTGGAACCCGACCCCGGTCGTGGCCCCACACCGACCACGGCGGGACCCACCTGGGCCGCGGCACGCCGAACCGCCGACTCGACCTGCTCGATGGCGTCCATGACCCGCTCCCTTCCGCGGCTGTACCGCTGCGCTCACTCAATTGCTACTTGCATAATGCTATCCACTAGTGTCGGGGTTCTGCAAGGGGTACCCTCGCCCCCATGACGACCGCCTCGCCCCTGTCCGCCGCCCTTGCCCGCGTCGGCGACCGCTGGAGCCTGCTCATCGTCGACGCGCTGCTCGACGGGCCGCGCCGCTTCAACGAGCTGCAGGAGGCGGTCGAGGGCATCGCGCCGAACATCTTGTCGCGGCGGCTCTCGGACCTCGAGCGGCAGGGCGTGCTGTCCACCACCCCCTACACGACGCGACCGCTGCGCGTCACCTACGAGCTCACCGCCGCCGGTGAGGAGCTCGCGAGCGCGCTGCGCCTGCTCGCGCAGTGGGGCAGCGCCTACGCCGGCGAGGCGTCGGCGATCCGCCACGAGGCGTGCGGCACCCCGGTTCAGGCCCGCTGGCACTGCCCGACGTGCGGGCGGACGCTCGAGGACGGGGAGGCGAGCGACCTCAGCTACGTCTGAGGACCGCCCGGCGGCCGCGTAGCGAGGTGCGGGGCGATCGCCGCGGCGGCGGCGTCGCCGTAGGCGGCCGCCATGCGTGCGACGAAGCGCGCCGGCTCGATGCGGTACTCCTGGGTGCCGACCGACTCGAGGACGCGGGTGGCGAGCAGCGCCCCCACCTGCGCGCTGCGGACGAGGTCGAGGTCCCACGCGCGGCCGGCGAGGAACCCCGCCCGGAAGGCGTCGCCGACCCCCGTCGGCTCCACGGTGGCACCGTCGTCGGGGGCCACCGCGGGGACCTCCAGCGGAGGTTCCCCGGCCTGCTCCACGACGCAGCCCTTGGGCCCCCTGGTCGTCACCCGCACGCCCACGCGCTCGAGGACGTCCGCACCCGACCAGCCGGTCTTCGACTCGCAGATCGACCGCTCGTAGTCGTTGGCGATGAAGTAGGCGGAGCCGTCGACGAGCGTGCGGATCTGCTCACCGTCGAGCCGGGCCAGCTGCTGGCTGGGGTCCGCGACGAACGGGATGCCCCGTGCGCGCGCCTCCTCGGTGTGGCGGAGCATCGCCTCCGGGTCGTTGGGTGCGACGACGACGAGGTCGAGGCCCCCGAGGCGCGCCTGGACCGGCGCGAGCTCGATGGCGCGGGCCTCGACCATGGCGCCGGCGTAGAAGGAGGCCAGCTGGGCCTCGTCGAGGTCAGTCGTGCAGAAGAAGCGGGCGGTGTGGCGGTCCTCGGAGAAGCGCACGGACGCCGTGTCGACGCCGTGGCGCTGGAGCCAGGCCTCGTAGTCGTCGGAGAAGTCGTGGCCCACCGCGCCGACGAGCGCGGGGCGCAGCCCGAGCTGGGCCATCCCGAAGCAGATGTTCGCGGCCACGCCCCCGCGGCGGACCTCCAGGTCGTCGACGAGGAAGCTGAGGCTGAGCCGCCTGAGCTGGTCGGGGTCGATGAGCTCGGAGAACCGACCGGGGAAGGTCATGAGGTAGTCGGTCGCGATGCTGCCGCTGACGGCGATGCGCACGGTGGGTCCTCCCGGGTCGGCTACGCGGAGGTGCGCGTGCGGGGCCACTCGCGCGCGCCGCGCCAGACCTCCTGACCGCCCGAGGCGGCGCCGGAAGCCCCGGCGCCGGCGGTGAGGGCGCCGAGGCGGGGCCCCCGGCGACGGTCGGGGTCGCCGATCCGGCGGGCCCGCGCGGCGAGAAGTCCTACGAGCCCCAGCCCGACGAGGCGGACGGCGTCGCTGCCGAACCCCTCCCCCTCGTGGGTCACGGCGAGGATCTGGTCGCCGCCGCCGCCGGCCGCGCTCTCGGGCGCGGCGACCTGCGGACCTTCCGCCAATGGGTACGGCAGCAGGTCGCGGGGCGCCACCTGCGGCGCCAGCATGGGTCCGTCCGGAAGGGCCATGCCCTCGGTCCCCGACCGCAGCCGTGCACTGATCCCGCCACCCGTCGGCGGAGCCGCGGCCACACCGGACACCGGCCCCCCGGCGCCACTCCCGTCGCCGCCCTGCCCGGCGGCCGGCGCGGCGATCATCGCGACCCCCTCCGCCCACGGTCCCGGCCGGGCGCCGGAGGCACCGGGGCGCACCGCCCGCACCCGGTAGCGGTGGTCACCCGGGGGCAGGCCCACGTCGGTGTGGGAGAGCTGGTCGCGAGGGGCGGTGAGCAGGTGCGTGTAGCCGCCCCCGGCGAGCGCGCGCTGCACCTCGTAGCCGGTCACGTCCGGCACGCCCGCCGCCGGCCACGACAGCGACACCGCGTCGGCGTGGCCGGGGACCGGCGCGACGTGGAGGCCGATCGGCGGCGCGGGCAGGTCGAGACGGACGTCGTTGCCCTTCCACTCGGTCGGGCCGCTCGCCCCGGAGAACTGCACCCGTCCCTCGACGCGCGCCGGACCGTTCGGAAGGCCGGCGAGGTCGAGGTTGCCGGTCCACCGGCTGCCCGCGGGGATGCTCTCCGGGCCGGCGAGGTCCACGACCCGCGACTGCCCCGCGGACAGGATCCGCGCCTGGGCGGACTGGGCCGAGCCCACCCCGCGCACCTCGACGACCACGCGGGCCACCGAGACCGCGGTGCCGGCGCCCGGCTCGACGACGTCGACCTGCCGCAGGACCTGCGCCCCCACCGGCATCGCCGCGAGCACGACGACCGCGCATCCCGCCACCGTTCCCGCCATGAGGACACGCCGCCGCCGCGTGGCTCGCTGCCCCCGCGCGGCGACGACCTGCGGGCATACGGCTTCTCCAGCTCCCCGACGCGCCATGCCCGCATCCTCGCACACCTGCGCTCAGTGTTCCATGCATACAGCAAGATCGCCCGACCTCCCGAAAGGCGCTGCCTACGGCCCGAAGGGGTGCGGCAGCAGGTCGTGCAGGCGATAGGGCACCGCCTCCCCGCCCTCACCGGCGGCGAGCACCTCGAGGCCGGGCGCGAGGTCGTGCAGGGCCTGGCGGCACACCCCGCAGGGCACGCAGGGGACGTGGCCGCTGCCCGCGACCGCGATGGCGACGAGCTCGCGCGCGCCGGCGGCCAGCGCGGCGGCGAGGGCGGCCCGCTCGGCGCACACGCCCGCGGGAAACGCGGCGCTCTCGACGTTCACGCCAACGAAGATCCGCCCGTCGCCGGCGAGCAGGGCCGCGCCGACCGCGAAGCCCGAGTACGGGGCGTGCGCGTTCGCGCGGACCGCCCGCGCCCGCTCGACGAGCGGGCCGCGCTCGACACTCCCGCCGACACCCCCGCCGGCC